>JAISXP010000109.1 GCA_031270465.1 Tannerella sp.
GCAAGGCTGTCAAGGCTGCCGGATACGAGGGTATCGAACCCAACAGTCACATGGATCGTAAAGAAGTGCTTGATGCAATGAAGGCTACCGGTCTGATAGCGTCGAGCGTATGCTGTTCCTCTCACTGGCGCAAGCAGCTTTCGGATCCCGACGCAACGGTGCGCCAGGAGGGTATCGAAGGCGTAATCGTAGCGCTGGAAGATGCTAAAGCATACGGGACAAACGCTGTGCTGGTGGTTCCGGGATCGGTGAGCGACGCTGTTGCTTACGACGAATGTTGGGAACGTTCGACCGAAAGCATTAAAAAACTGTTGCCGACGGCTGAGAAACTGAAAATAAAGATTTGCATCGAAAATGTGTGGAACAACTTTCTGTTAAGTCCGCTGGAAGCATGCCGGTATGTCGATCAGTTCAACAGTTCTTACGTGGGATTTTATTTCGATTGCGGTAATATCCTGGTATATGGATGGCCTGAACAGTGGATCAAAATCCTCGGCAATCGTATCGGACGGATACACGTCAAAGAGTTCAGCAAACAAAAAGCCGACAAGGAAGGACGCGGGGCAGGATTCAATGTGGCGTTGACCGAAGGCGACGTCAACTGGGCAAAGGTGATGACCGAAGCCCGCAAAAGCTATCGCGGCGAATGGTTTACCACCGAACAGGGCAACTCGAAAACAGCCGAAGACTTAATTGATCTCGGCAAACGTTTGGATAAAGTGATCGAAAGTTGAGATACTGTCCACTTTGATTGCAAAGATGATAGTGAAAGAAAAAAAACAGTAGCCGGCTTGTGACTGCGAAGTATCGGTTTTAAAGGTAATTCTTCTGCGTATACCTTTTTCTGCAAAAAACAGGATGCCGCATAAAGGAACTGAAACGAACCGCAAAGATCTGCTTGAACAATAAATTGAAAACGTAAAAGATATGACATCTAAAGAAACAGTCTTACAGTCGCTAAATCATACGGGCGGACGGATTCCGGTCGATTTCGGAGCGACTTCCGTTACGGGGATTCATTGCCGGATAGTGGAGGCTTTGCGTCGTTATTACGGTCTGGAAAACAGGCCGGTCAGGATTATTGAACCTTTCCAGATGCTGGGCGAAGTCGATGAGGAATTGCGGAAAATCATTGGCGTTGATGTTGTTGGCGTTTGGGGACGGCAAAATATGTTTGCTATTGACGAAACCCGGTTGCACGAACAGATTACGCCCTGGGGACAGACTGTTCTGGTAGCGAAAGGAATTGATTTTACGCCGGATAAGAACGGCGACGTATATATTTATGCCAAAGGGAATCGTGATTTTCCACCTTGTGCGGTCATGCCGGAAGGTTGTTTTTTTGTGAACGCTGTTGAGAGAGGCGGCGCTGTGGACGACGCAAGCCTGTCGGTCGTCGATAATCTTGAAGAATTCGGATATATAACCGACGAAGACCTCTCGCATTTTGCCCGTGAAGCAGATAAAGCCGCTGCAACGGGAGCCGCCGTTATTGGCTCTTTTGGCGGAACTGCGCTGGGCGACATCGCATTTGTTCCCGGAATGGGGATCGAACAGCCGAAAGGAATCCGTTCGGTCGCCGAATGGTATATGTCCACCGTCCTCCGTCAGGATTATATTCATCAGATATTTGAAAAACAAACGGATATCGCTATCGCAAATTACCGTTTGCTCTGGGAGAGGATAGGCAACAAAGTCGATGCGGTATTCACCTGCGGAACGGATTTTGGCACTCAAACTTCGCAATTCTGTTCCGCCGAAACGTTTAACGAACTCTGGTTGCCGCATTATAAACGTATGAACGACTGGATTCATCAGAATACTTCGTGGAAAGTGTTCAAACACTGTTGCGGTTCGATTATCCCGCTCATACCTTCGATGATAGATGCGGGATTTGATATTCTGAATCCTGTACAAATCAATGCGAAAGACATGGATTCACAGCGGCTTAAAGATGAATTTGGCGATGCGGTAACGTTCTGGGGCGGAGGAATAGACACACAAAAAATATTGCCCGCCGGAACACCCGACGAAATTATGGCGCATGTTCGGCGACAGTGTGAAATCTTCGGTCGAAACGGCGGTTTTGTGTTTAATGCTGTCCATAATATCCAGGCCAATGTGCCGGTAGAGAATGTTGTCGCCATGATCGAAGCGCTGTCGGATATTAACAGAAACGGAGGATTGCGATGACAGTTTATCGTGGCAGCAGTGTATAAAACAGATAAAAAATCGTTAAACAGTTCAATGATTGCAAAATGGAAACTTGCTTTTGATTATGAATATGTAATAACAAATAAAACATTATGAAGTACCTTTCAATCATTCTTATTGCATTATTGCCTGTCTCCTGCGGGAAGCGGGCGACCGTCAGCGAGGAGACCGTCGAGCTGACTACGTATCCATACGGCGACCCCGATGTAACGCCACGTCCGGAGAGCGCTTTCTATCCGTATTTCAAGTATGACGGATATGCGCATCAGGGAGAGCCGCAATCGTGGGAAACCGTTGTGCTGGAAAACGATTATATCCGCGTAACCGTCATTCCCGCTATCGGCGGGAAAATCTGGGGCGCGGTGGAGAAAAGCGCAGGGAAAGAGTTTATCTATTACAACCATGCTGTGAAGTTTCGCAATATCGCCATGCGAGGACCGTGGACTTCGGGCGGCGTCGAACTCAATTTCGGCATCATCGGACATGCACCCACTACCGCCTCGCCGGTTGATTACGTCACCCGTCAAAACGACGACGGCAGCGCAAGCTGTTTCGTGTCGGCGTTCGACCTGATTACGCGCACCTGGTGGCAGGTGGAAATCAACCTTCATCCCGACAAGGCATTTTTCACCACATCGACCGTCTGGCGAAACACCACGCCGTTTCCGCGTCCGTACTATCACTGGATGAACGCCGGCTATCGCGCCGCCGATGATTTGACGTTCATCTTTCCCGGACAGTATTACACCGGTCATGGCGGCGACGTACACTCCTGGCCGCTCGATGAAGAAGGAAGGGATTTGTCACGCTATGCCGCGCACGCCTTCGGGGGCGCCAAGTCGATGCACGTGATGGGCAATTACAACGGTTTCTACGGCGCGTACTACGAAAACGACCGTTTCGGATCGGTTCATTATTCGCCGTTCAACGACAAGCTCGGCATGAAAATCTTCCTGTGGGGACTGTCGCGGTCGGGGATGATCTGGGAAGACCTGCTGACCGATACCGACGGACAGTATGTCGAACTGCAGTCGGGACGGCTCTACAACCAGGCGGTCACCGAAAGCGGATTCACACCGTTCAGGCAATACGCTTTCGCTCCCTGCGCCACCGACACGTGGACGGAATACTGGTATCCGGTGAAGGAAACCGGCGGCATGGTGAAGGCTAACGACATGGGCGCGCTTAATGTCGTCAGGACAGGCAGGGAAGTGACGTTCAGTTTTTCGCCCGTGCAGCGCATCGACGATGAATTGACGGTGTATGCCGGCGAGAACAGGATTTTCAGCGAACGTTTATCACTCGACGTTTTACAGACCTGGCAGAAAACCGTCGCACTGAAAGATGCCGCCGGTCCGCTGAAAGTCGTGCTGGGCGACGAACGGCTGGTTTACTCCGAAGCCCCCGCCGACAATCATCTCGCACGTCCCGTAACTTCGCCCGCCGGCGTCAATTATCAATCCGCTTACGGTCTGTATCTGCAAGGACAGTTGGCAATGAACGAAAACCGTTACGGCGACGCTGTCAAACTGCTGAAACAGTCTCTGGCGATAGAGCCTTACGCCCTGCACGCACTCCGTGACCTCGGCTTTATCTACTGCTGGCGCGGACGGTTCGACCAGGCTGATTCCTGCGCCCGCCTCATTCTGTCGGTCAATGCGTATGACCCGGACGGCAATTTCCTGTACGGCCTGGCAAACAGCAGACTTGGAAATACGGTCGACGCTATCGACGGATTTAAGGTGGCGGCATTGTCTCCGGCATTGCGTCCGGCATCGTATCTCTGTCTGTCCAAAGAATCGGCAAAGAAACAGCAGTGGACACAGGCGCTTCAATACGCCGGACAAAGCATTGCCTCCGGAACAAACGCCGGCGAAGCCCGACAGTTGCAGGCGTTAGCCCTCCGCAAATCCGGCAAATCCGCCGACGTCCGCGAAATCATCGTCCACATCGAACGCGACGAGCCGCTGAATCATTACGCCCGTTTCGAAAAATATCTGCTCACGGGTGCTGACAGCGACCAAAAAGAGTTTTTGAAATACATCCGTTGCGAGTTGCCTCACGAAACGTTCATGGAGATGGCGGGATGGTACGAAAGTCTGAACTGCACAGACGAAGCGCTGAGACTGTACGCTCTTGCCCCCGACTATCCGGTGGCGCTCTACCGCAGTGCGTATTTGCTGTTCCGGCAGGGCGACAATCGCTGTGATTCTCTGTTGCGAAAAGCGGAATCGTTGCCTGTAGGAATGGTCTTTCCTTTCCGTACCGAGACGGTTCCGGCGCTCGAATGGGCTGCCGGCAAATCCGGCAAGTGGGTGAACAGATATTATCTTGCCATTCTGTACGATTTCCTGGGCGAGGACGAAAAAGCGTCAAAATTTTGGGAACAGTGTGCCGATACGCCCGGCGATGCGGTGTTTTATCAGGCGCGTGCGCAGTTCCGCACCGGCGAAGAGAGGTTGAAGGATTTGCTTCGCGCCGAAAGCATGGAAAAATCGTGGCGGACGGGACTGGCATTGATACGCCATTATCAGGAAACAAAACAGTATGATGCGATGTACGAAAAGGCAAAGGAATATGCCACTGCATATCCCGGCAACGACATGATTGGGCTGAAATATGCCGCAGCAATGCTTCAGCAAAAGAAATACCGCGAATGTACCGGTTACCTCTCTCGCCTGAACGTCCTGCCCAACGAAGGCGCTTACGAAGGACGCACAGTTTACCGGAAAGCATGGCTGTTCAGCGCGCTCGAAAACGTACAGGCGGGTAAATATCGCGAAGCCGTATCGGACGTCGAACAGTCGAAACTTTGGCCCGAACATCTTGGCGTCGGCAAACCCTACGACGAAGATATCGACCTGAGCGTCGAAAACTTCATCACCGGATACTGCAACGCCAAACTGAACGGCGCCAAACTGCCGCAGTTCGTCGCAACAGCCCCGTCCGACGAAGTCGCACGGGAAGCCGCACGATTATGCCGGTGAAAATAATTGGTCATCCGGGAGATACCCCGCCGGATGCTTCGGAAAGACATGTTTTTCGGCAGGAAAACATATTTTCTGGCGAGAAGACTGTCATCGTGTGCGCTTTGATGCCGCCTTTCTTTTTGCCCTCTTTGGGCAGGCAGCCGCAACCCTTGAGGATGTCCTTAAGGGATGTGAAATAAATAAGCTATAACAGTTTTCCGGTGTCCCTACGGGACATGGAATGCTATTTCTTTCGCGTGCCTAAACAGCGTAATGGTGGTCGAATTAACCTTTGAGCGGGTTTTTACAAATTGGCCTGCGCTATTTTTTTACCGGACAGTAGTGATTCTGAATAAACGATGACTTTATGAACAGACACGAAGTAAAGCCTTATTTCGTTTACGGTAAGCGGCCGTTTTTCTTTAATGACTGATTCAGAATGTACAATATCTGTCCGTTGACACTGCGAAATTCATCGGCCGCCCATTTTTCTATCGCTTCCATCGTATTATTGTCAATACGCAAAACAAAACTTTTAGTCTTTCCCTCTTTATTTTCTTTTGCCATAAGTACAATCGTTCAATCAGTCGCTATTTTACCTGCTTTCCTTAATACTTCGGACATCCCATCCGGGTTGTTTGTCCCGATTAAAAATTCGTCTCCATTTTTCAGCACAATCTGTAAACCGATATTTCCGGACGTATTATATGCTTTTCTGTTTTTATAACCGCGACTGAATCCATTCCTGTATCCAAATCCGGTCTGGCATCCCCAGCCGCCATATTCCCTAACCGGACTATATTTTCGTATGTATACACGATCAATTTCTTCCCATGAAAAATATTTTTTCCTGATTTGAACAGGATGAAACCATACAAAGATTCCTTCTTTATCAATAACCGTATTCAACGTTACATAAAAGAATAACGCAGTGAATATAAATACGATCGCCGAAACCGTGATCAATCCCGCATCGCTCATCGGAGTGTTGCCGTAAGGACGGCCCCGGAACAGTTGCTCGACACATCCGGCAATAAAAATAAGATTCACTCCGGCCATAAGCGCCCACAGCCACCACTGCTTAAAACGCTGCCTTTCATAATAAAACAAACGGTTGTCCATAATAAACGTTCTTTTATAATTCAGCTTTTGAGATGGTTTCACATATTCAATTATACAATGTACCGGTATTGATAATCGGCTGGGCATGCTCCTCGCCGCAAAGCACAACAAGCAGATTCGAGACCATCGCCGCCTTCTTCTCGTCATCCAGTTCAATAATCCCCTCTTCGGAGAGTTTATCCAGCGCATGTTTCACCATACCGACCGCCCCGTCGACAATCCGCTCGCGCGCTGCAATAATCGCATCTGCCTGCTGGCGGCGCAACATGACGGCGGCTATTTCGGGAGCATA
>JAISXP010000128.1 GCA_031270465.1 Tannerella sp.
GCAGCTCCATGTCGCGTTCCGCCTGCAATGTCCGACCAGCGGTTATAGCGAATCACCACGCCGCGGTACGAGGGATTGTACCACATATCTATGCCACCCTGGTCGTCCGATTCGTTGACCACGTGGTCGATTTCGTTGTATTCGATAATGAAATCGTTTCCCTCCAGCCGCATTGCCGACGAAGACGAATGGCTGAAACGGTTGTTCGCAATCCGTGCGCCGCAACCTTCCAGATAGATTGCCGGTTCGTAAGTACGCTGAAACAGGGAGAAGTTTTCCACTACGGTATGTTCCACGAAATGATTGCACGGAGTAAGCGTTTTACGGTCGCCGCCTGTGATTTTAAACCCGCCGTGTCCAAACATCGACATGTAGCAACCGGAAGCGCCGTGATGAGCGCCACCCGTGATATGCACACCGTCCTGTCCGAACCGTTCGATGCGGCATCCGGACAGCAGGATGTTTGTGCCGCCCGTTATCCCGATAGCCGAGCCGCGTCCTTCGCGAAATGTCAGCCCCTCGAACGTAACATGCGAGCAATCCACAGTCTCTATCATGAACGGCTCTTCAAAACAGGTCAGACTCACTTCCGCTTCGTTCGGATCGACGCCTTCCGGCGGATACCAGTAGAGTTTGCCGGTCGTGCGGCTCAGATACCATTCGCCGGGCTGGTCGATTTCGCACAGCAGGTTCAGTCCGAAATAACGCAGACTGTCCCTGTATCCGTACATATGATACGGTTCGGCCGTCCGGACAATGTGTTTGTAAGCATCCCAGACGGCTACTTTCTGAAACTCGTCTTTCCAGTCCCAATACCAGTAGCCGCCCAGACGCACGTCTTCTTCCTGCGCCCACCTGTCCTGATATGCGTCCAAATATTCGAACACACCTTCCTTAGTGCCGTGCACCTTAATATATGTTGCAGGTAAGGTCGTAGCGCCTTTCGCTATGCCTGCCGTGACAAATCCCGTATTTGGCCATCGCGCCAGCGTCTGAATCTGTCCGTTGCATATCAGTTCCGGATGTTTGCCTGCATCGGTCGGGTCGCCATAGCCGGTAATGCCTTCTGCTGTCAAGTCGCACACATACATCTTGTCGCGCGCCTGAGGCAAAAGTCTGTCCTTTAACTGTGCGTTGTCGCGTTTTGTCCACCGTGCGAGTGTTTTTCCGCCGGTGAAAACAGGCGTCTCACCATCCATTGCCCGATAGACAACCGGCGCCCGTTCGCTGCCGGAATCATCGGCTGTCAGCCCGACAGCCCGTTCCAGTGTATAGACGCCGCCTTTGAAATACACCGTCACTTTTTTTTCGGGGTATATTTCCCGTGCCGCACGCACGGCGTTTCGCGCCCCTTCCAGTGTTTGCAACGGGCTTGACGCCGTGCCCGTATTACAGTCGTCCCCGTCGGGAGATACATACAATCGTACGCCGTCGCTGCACGAAGCAAACAACACAAAGGCGCCTAACAGAATAAAACAGGTACTTTTCATCATGATAAATCGTATTTTACAATATTATAAATTTTTCCGCAAAGGTACGCAAAATATTGGTTAGAACCGTTTGTAACACACTTCAAATTGTCGCGGAGTTGCAAGCATGTTACGGCAGACAGAATCTGTTCGGATGGATGAGACAGGGCATCACATTGTCCCGACGGGTATTTATATCGTGCGCGACATACAAAAACCTGTTTATCCCGCAAATTCTGTAATTATGTGAAATCGTTTCCGAAAAAAAATATTCTCCCAAACTGTCCGTTTCCGAATAGATTTCGTTATATTTGTCCCCAAATTTAATTACCTGAATTTTTTTATTCCATGACGGCGATGTGTTATATAATATATAAAAATGTTAACGGGGGGGGGGAAATCTGTCTGTCTGCCGCCCGTGTCGTTCTGTCGCCGTCGTCGTGACTCTTGCCTGCCTCCGGATGTTACTTTTCTGTTAGCTACTGCCTGCCTTAGAAAATTGTTCTTCAGGCTTTTTTACACCGTTTTCCGCAAAGAGGGAAGCTATAACAATCTCATGTCATTAACCTTATAAATGGAGCGTACGATGTTGAATAGCATTAAACACGTCATAATAGCAGTCCTGTCGGCTGTCACGGTGTGGCAGTCATTGCCGGCGCAGACGCGGAAGATTTTATCTACGGACAACGGTTTGTCGAGCAGTCTGATCAATCAGGTTTATCAAGACAGGCAGGGTTTCATCTGGGTAGCTACGGAGTATGGATTGAACCGTTTCGACGGGAAGCGTTTTTTTTCATACAAACATGTGCCGGGCGACAGCGCCTCGCTCACGGACAACTACGTACAGGTTGTATTTGAAGACCGGACGGGGAATTTTTATGTGGGGACAATCGCCGGACTGATGAAATATGACCGGGCGACGGATTCGTTTCGCGAGCTTGAAATTGTGCGCGACGGAAAGGCGGTATCTCCACACATCATGTCCATCATCCAGCGCCGCGACGGCGATATATGGCTGACGACTTCCGGGCTGGGCGTTTTTTCGGCTGAGAAAGGAAGCGAAATCTTTTTTGAGGAGACGTCACTCAACGCCTCGCTGAGCAGCCATTTCCTCACCGTCATCTGCGAAGATTCACGACAGGACATCTGGATCGGCACCAGCGACGACGGACTGAATCGCTACCATTTCCGGACGAAAACGACGACGCACTACAAAACGCCGGTCATCAGCAGCAACAGCATTACCGCCATCACGGAAGATGTGCAGGGAAACATTTATGTAGGCATGTTGACAAAAGGCGTTAACAGGTACGACCCGTCGTCGCAAACGTTTCGGCCGGTATTTTACGGGACTAACGTCAATCTGTTTGTCAAATCGCTGCTCCTCGACAAACACAACAGCCTGTATATCGGCACCGACGGACAGGGACTGAAGAAATACAATCACGGGAAGCAAACGATCGAAGACTGCGAAATCCATTTGCCGCCGCTCGACTTCTCGAGATCGAAAATTCATTCTATCCTCATCGACAATCATCACAACATGTGGCTCGGACTCTTCCAGAAAGGACTGGTTCTTATCCCGACATCCGAGAGTAAATTCGACTATTACGGCTACAAGTCCTATTCCAATAATCCGATAGGAACCAGTCCGGTGACGGCGATATACAAAGACAGGAAGGGTGTTCTCTGGATCGGTACGGACAACGACGGCCTCTACGGACTGAACGAACAGGGCGTGCGCGTGTCGCACTTCCTCCGGACGACATCGCCCCATTCTGCACCCGACGTCGTGCACAGTATCTATGAAGATGATGCGGGCAACTTCTGGCTGGGTTCCTACATGATCGGGCTGTCTCGCCTGAACCGTCAGACGGGTTACTGCGAGTATATTCCGGCGTTCAACAATAAACGGGTGTATTGCGTCACGAAAGACAGAGAAGGGCATCTTCTCGCGGGCACCTACGGATCGGGATTCTTCGTGCTCGACGCTGACGGCTGTGAACTCGCGCATTACGAATCGTCCAAGAACGAAACGGATATATGGACGGTCGACGAGCTTGCCAATGACTGGATAAACTGTATCCTCTGCGACCGCGACGGGTTGATATGGATCGGGCACTACAAAGGCTTGAGTTGTTTCGATCCCGTCAGGAAGACGTTTCTCACATATTTCGATCGCAACAACCTCATTCCCGGCAACGTGGTACAGGCGCTGGCAGAAGACCACACCGGCAATATTTGGGCGGGCACGGCCTCGGGGCTGTACCGTTTCGACAAGAAAAACCTGTCTGTCCGCGCGTATACGACGGCGCACGGACTTCCCAACAACGTGATTTGCGGCATCTGCACGGACGACGAAAACAATATCTGGGTCAGCACCTACGGCGGCATCGGCAAATTCGTTGTCCGCGACGACCGCTTCGTCAACTATTATGCGGCCGACGGCTTGCAGGGCAACGAGTTTTCGAGAGGCGCCGCCCTCCGCGACAAGAACGGGAAAATATATTTCGGCGGGATGAATGGCGTGACAAGTTTCTATCCGGACGAAATCGTCGAAGAACGCCGCGAACTGAACGTCTCGCTGACGAACTTCTACGTCTCCAACCGCCCCGTCAAAAAAGGCGACAAGTCCGGCAATCACACGATTGTGGGCACCTCCGTATTTGAGGCAGACGAGTTTACGCTGTCGTATACAGACCATACGTTCGGCTTCGAACTGTCTACGTTCGATTTCCTGAATCCCGAACGAATCTCATACCAGTACCGGATGGAAGGATTCAATTCCGAGTGGATGAGCACGGCCGTCGGCGAAAACCGCATTATATACAACAATCTGAAGCCGGGTACATACCGGTTTTACGTCAAGGCGTATGACAACAACAACTTCTCGCCCGTCAGAACCTTTACCGTCATCATCACGCCGCCGTGGTACAGAACGTGGTATGTCTATGCCATCTACATCGTCCTGTCTATCCTGATTCCGGGGATGATCGTCGGCTACATCCGCTCAAGAATACACCACCGGCACGAAATGATGAGGAAAGACCATGCCGAAAAAATAAGTGAAGCCAAACTGCAGTTCTTCATCAACATCTCGCACGAAATCAGAACACCCATGACCTTAATCATCAACCCGCTGGAGAAACTGATTGCCGAAAATGCCGACGACGACAAACAGGCCATCTACCGGATGATCTACCGCAACGCGCAGCGTATACTGAAACTCATCAATCAGTTGATGGACATAAGGAAACTGGACAAGGGACAAATGAGACTCAAATACAGCCGGACAGATATTACGGCATTTGTCAAAGAACTTATGTCGACCTTCGAATATCAGGCGAAGAAGAAAAATATCCGATTTATGTTCGAACACGGCAATACGCCGGTCGAAGCGTGGATTGACCGGAACAATTTCGACAAGGTGCTGCTGAACATCCTGTCGAACGCATTCAAGTACACACCCGAAAACGGCGAGATAAAAATCTGCCTGACAACGGGAAAAAGCGAGCCGGACAGGGAAGCCTGCCGGAAAACATACTTCGAAATCTCCGTTTCGGACACCGGCGTCGGTATCAGCGAAGACGAAATAGAAAAAATATTCGAACGCTTCTATCAGGTCAATAACGAACACAGCAATTTCGGAACGGGCATCGGCCTGCATCTGGCGCGTCTGCTTGTAGAATTGCATCACGGTACGATATTCGCCGAAAACAGAAGCGACACGCAGGGCAGCCGCTTCATCGTTCGTATACCTGTGGACAATTCGTTGCCGCACGATTCCGCCGCGCAAACCGTCACAACTGCGGTAACTGCCGCGTCCCGCAACCGTACGTCTCTTTACGGTTTCGGAGAAGCGCAGGCATACATGCTTAAATCCGTCAAGTCAAAAACCGGGTACACCGTCCTGATCGTGGAGGATGAAGATGAAATCCGGCAATATCTGAAGACCGAATTTTCGCCGGAATACAAAATCCTCGAAGCTCGCAATGGCAGGGAAGCGCTGGACATCATCCTGAAAAACAAGCCCCGCCTCGTCATCAGCGACATCATGATGCCGCAAATGGATGGCATCACCCTCTGTCGCAAGATGAAGCACAACATCAACATCAATCATATTCCCATTATCCTGCTGACAGCAAGGTCGCAGACAGAAGACAAAATCGAAGGGCTTGAAACAGGCGCAGACGGCTACATGGAGAAACCCGTGAATATGGAAGTCCTGAAACAGACGGTCAGCAACCTGATTCACAGTCGCGAAATCCTGAAAAACAAGTTTACAGGCAATCAGCAGCCGAACGACAGGATGAAACACGTACATATCAAGCCGCCGGACGAAGTATTGATGGATAAAATCATGAATACCATCAACGAAAATATCGCAAATCCGGCACTGAACGTGGAAATGCTCGCCGAATGTGTAGGAATCAGCCGTGTACACATGCACCGCAAACTGAAAGATCTTACCAACCAGTCAGCCCGCGACTTTATCCGCAGCATCCGTCTCCGGCAGGCCGCATTTCTGCTCACCAACGGGAAATATGCTGTCTCGGAAGTCGCCTATGCAACCGGGTTCACCAATCTGTCGCATTTCTCCGCCGTATTCAAGGAGTTTTATGGCATAACGCCTTCGGAATATGTGGTTGCGGAAGAGGATTGAAAGTTCAAGATTCAAGATTCAAGATTTATGGCTTCGGAGGAGGAGGAAGGATTTTCTCCGCGGGGCAGTGCGCGGTTTTTCGCAAAAAAAAGCCGTCCGAACAGGACAGCCTTTTTCCGGATGAAAAAATGTCATTTTCCGAAATACCGTTTATACAGACCTTCGAAGCCTTTGCCATGGCGGGCTTCGTCCTTGCACATTTCGTGCACGGTATCGTGGATGGCATCCAGGTTTTGCTGTTTTGCCAGCGTCGCGATACGTTTCTTGTCTTCACAGGCGCTTTGTTCCGCCATCATGCGCTTTTGGAGGTTGGTTTTCGTATCCCACACCACTTCGCCGAGCAGTTCGGCAAATCGCGAGGCATGATCGGCCTCCTCCAGAGCATAACGCTTGAACGCTTCCGCAATTTCAGGATAACCCTCGCGATCGGCTTGCCGGCTCATCGCGATATACATCCCTACTTCCGTACACTCGCCCATAAAATGGGCTTTCAATCCTTCGATAATAACCGGATCAACACCTTTGGCCACGCCAATCACATGTTCATCTGCAAATTGCAATTTACCATTTTCCGTCACTTCCCTGAATTTACTTCTCGGCTGCTTGCACATCGGACAAAATTCGGGCGCTTCATCACCTTCATGAACGTAACCACATACAGTACAAATAAATTTCTTTTTCATAATCGTTTGTTTTTAAAAATAGTACAATATCAAAATTATTTTCAGCTTTTCTTCATACATTCCGCGCAGATACCTTTGAGATTGACGCTCGTTTCGTCTACCGTGAAACTGCAAGTTTCCGGCATCGCCCAATTGATCTGCGGAAGCGGCAAGTCTTTGATGCAGCCGCATTTTTTACAGTAAAAATGAGCGTGCGCCTCGACGACGCCGTCGAAACGGGCATTCCGCTCGTCGATGTCAACCTGAATAGCTACTCCCTGCTCGACAAACAGTTTCATCGTGTTGTAGACCGTCGTCTTCGATAGAGTCGGGATGCCCGGCAACAAATCCGAATAGACTTCATCGGCCGTCGGATGCGTCCGGCGACTCAGAAGATATTCCATTATTTCCAAGCGGTGTACGGATGGTTTGATCCCGTGCGCTATCAAATATTGCTGCGTAGATGTCATTTTTTCTGCAATAAGAACAATTCTGTAATCGTTACAAAGGTAAGGCGAAATATCGGACTCGCAAAATATTCTCCGTTATTTTTCAAGAATAATTCATAATTAAAGTTCAGCAGAAAAACTTTTTTGCCGCATCTGCTTGTAATACTTGGATTTTTCAAGTAAGTTTGCTGCGTAAAATAAAATGTGAACGGAATATGACGGGCAGAATCAATTGGACATTGTTTTCGGCAGTATGGTTACTGCTGGGATGTAACACTTTGCATGTACGCGAAGATGCCGTGCAAAGCAGAATGGCATATCATTTCGATGAGCCGGCAAAAATATGGGAAGAGACTTTTCCTCTGGGAAACGGCCGTATCGGATTAATGCCTGACGGCGGGACGGAGGAAGAGAATTATGTGTTGAACGAAATCTCGATGTGGTCCGGCAGCAAACAGAATACCGACAATCCGGAAGCGCTCAAATCACTGCCCACGATTCGCAAGTTACTGTTCGAAGGTCGCAACGACGAGGCTCAACAGCTTATGTACGAGAAATTTGTATGTGGCGGCGCAGGCAGCCGTCAAGGATACCGGCAACCGTATGGAAGTTTCCAGATATTCGGCAACCTGAAACTGAGTCACCTCTACGCCGACGGGCAGGACACCGCAATCAGGAATTACAGGCGCGAGTTGAGCCTCGAAGACGCCATCGCCTCCGTTTCGTTCAAAAGAGGAAAACATACTTACACGCGCGAAGCTTTCACCTCGTTCTCATCGGACGTTGCGGTTATCCGCTTGGCCGCGAATGTCAAAAATGCGCTCAACTTCCGTATCGGAATGAACCGTCCCGAACGGTATACGGTCGTGTCCGACCGCGGCGACCTGTGGATGTACGGCCATCTGTACGAAGGCGATGTGTACGACCCGAAGAAACGCGACGGTGAAAAAGCGATCGACGAAGTCATGAAAGAAGGCAACGGGATGCGCTACGGCGCACGGCTGCGTGTACTGTTGCCCGGCGGAGGGCAGTTTGCCGTTGTCGACGATACGATGCTGACGGTCAAAAACGCCTCGGAAGCAATCCTTCTGATCGGCATGGCGACCGATTATTTCGGAAAAGACGTCGACCGCCAGATAGATTCGCTTGTTGCCGCCGCAGAAGCAAAAGGATACGAGACGCTCAAAAAAGAACATATCGAAGCCTACCGCAATCTGTACGACCGCGTACATGTCGATTTCGGCCACGTACGCGAGAAAGAGACGCTGCCAATAAACAAACGCCTCGAACTGTTTAACCATGACAAGAACGATCCTTCGCTGCAAGCGCTTTATTTCCAGTTCGGACGCTACCTGCTGATTTCATCCACGCGTCCCGGCTCACTCCCTCCCAATTTGCAGGGGCTTTGGTGCAATACCGTCAAGACTCCCTGGAACGGCGACTACCACATGAATATCAATGTACAGATGAATCTGTGGCCAGCCGAGGTGTGCAACCTGTCGGAATTGCATCTCCCGCTGATTGAATGGACGAAGCAACAGGTTCCGAGCGGACGGAGAACGGCGAAAGTGTTTTACAATGCCCGCGGATGGGTTACGCACATACTGGGTAACGTCTGGGAGTTCACCGCGCCGGGCGAGCATCCGTCGTGGGGCGCTACAAATACTTCGGCGGCGTGGATGTGTGCGCATCTTTACAGCCATTATCTGTATACGCGGGATACGGCATATCTGGCTGACGTATATCCTGTCATGAAAGAGGCGGCGCTGTTTTTCGTGGACATGCTGGTCGAAGACCCGCGCCGTCGTTACCTCGTGACGGCGCCGACCACTTCGCCCGAAAATACCTACATCATGTCCAACGGCCGGAAGGCAAGCGTTTGCGCCGGTTCGACGATGGACAATCAGATTCTGCGCGAACTGTTCGGCAATACGATCGAAGCCGCAGGAATACTGGGCGTAGACGGAGATTTCGCGAACATACTGGCCGAGAAATGCTCCCGTCTGACGCCGACAATCATTGGCAAGAACGGACGTATCATGGAATGGCTGTCGCCCTTCCGCGAGGCGGAGCCGCAACACCGGCACGTTTCGCACCTCTACGGACTGCATCCCGGAAACGAAATATCAATAGAAAAAACACCAGCCCTTGCCGAAGCTGCACGCCGGACTCTCGAAGCCCGCGGCGACGAAAGCACCGGATGGTCAATGGCCTGGAAAGTGAATTTCTGGGCGCGCCTGCACGACGGCGAACATGCGTGGAAACTGCTGACCGACCTGCTGAAACCTTGCCTGCATGACGGCATGAACTACTCGGGCGGCGGAGGGACGTATCCCAATCTGTTCTGCGCTCATCCGCCGTTTCAGATAGACGGCAACTTCGGAGGCTGTGCGGGAATCGCCGAGATGCTGCTGCAAAGCCATGACGGTTATATCGAGTTTCTGCCCGCACTGCCGGACGCATGGGAAACAGGTCGTTTCGAAGGATTGCGCGTACAGGGCGGAGGCGAAGTTGCCGCCAAATGGTCAGAAGGCAAACTGCAACGCATAAAACTGAAGGCCTTGACCGGCGGGACTTTCTGCATCAAAGCGCCGTCGGATTCGACAAACTTGAGCGTGACGATAAACGGCAAACCGGCGTCATGTCCCATAGAGTCGGGTATACTGAAAGCCTCGCTGAATGCGGGCGATGAGATGATTTTGCTGCTGTAACGAAAAGTCGATATTCAAAACAATTAAGATTCAACATTTTTCTCCCCGTGTGCTTGCTTAACCACGTTAAAAACAAGAAATATGAAAAATAAAGTCTCGATTCCCTTCATGCTGGCGGGAATACTTTTTACGGTATGTTTAGTCGTTTCCAACTTGCTGGAGACGAAAATAATCCAGTTAGGATTTGTGACGGCAACGGCCGGATTGATGGTTTTTCCCATCTCCTACATCATCAACGACTGCATAGTCGAAGTGTGGGGATACGCCAAGGCGCGTCAGATTATCTGGATTGGCTTTGCGGTCAACTTTTTCGTAACAGGATTGACGCAACTGGCCATCCTGATGCCTGCCGCGCCATACTGGGAAGGCGAAGAAGCGTTCAACTTCATCTTCGGGCTGACGCCACGCATCGTGACGGGCAGCCTCTGCGCCTTTCTCGTCGGTTCGTTCCTGAACGCCTGGGTGATGAGCCGCATGAAAGTGCTCACCGGCGGAAAATACTTTTCGCTCAGGGCAATTGTGTCCACTTTGGCCGGTGAAAGTGCCGATTCGCTGATATTTTTCCCGATAGCATTCGGCGGCATCATTTCATTGAACAACCTGGCTGTTTTAATCGCAACGCAGATCGTACTCAAGTCGCTTTATGAAGCGCTCGTCCTGCCGCTGACCATTCACGTTGTCCGCAGGATTAAACGTGTCGACGGAAGCGATGCCTACGACCGGCACATATCGTTCAATCCCTTCAAACTATGAACGATGAATCATGATGACCGAATCCGCAGGCGTTAATAAAGTAAAAAATAACGTGCAGTGTTAAACTCTTTTCCCGCAAATGTGTCTATCCTTTCGTAAAACAACAATATTTTTTTTCTTATGTTACGAGGAAGACATCTTTTATTCTTATTTTTTATGCTGCTGCTGTCTGCACCTGTTTTCGGACAAGTCGAAGTAAGAGGTACAGTCATTGAACAAAGCAGCAAGGCGCCGGTCGAACAGGCAACCGTTCGTTTGTTGAACGCAAAAGACAGCGTATTTGTACAGGGTGTAGCGAGCAATAAAAGCGGAAGTTTTTCCCTGACGAATGTCAAGGCCGGGAATTATCTGCTGCAGGTGACATTTGTCGGTTACGAGACTGTCTGGCAGTTGTTGCAGGTTACGGGCAGGACGAACCCCGTCAGGCTCGAACAGTTGGAACTGATCGATGAATCCATTATGCTGGGCGAAGCATCCGTGACGGGCAAAGCCCCCGAAGTGAGAGTGCAGAACGATACCGTTATCTACAACGCCGATTCGTACAAGGTGGCGGAAGGTTCCGTACTGGAAGACCTGTTGAAGAAGATGCCGGGCGTCGAAGTCGATTCCGAAGGCAAGGTGACCGTCAACGGGAAGGAAATCAAGAAAATCATGGTAGACGGAAAAGAGTTTTTCTCGGACGACCCCAAAGTAGCCTCGCGCAACCTTCCGGCCAAGATGGTCGACAAGGTGGAGGTGTGGGACAAAAAAAGCGACATGACGATTATGACCGGCTTCGACGACGGTGAAGAAGAAACCGTCATCAACCTGACGGTCAAACCCGGCATGAAGGCAGGCTGGTTTGGAAACGCATTCGCAGGATACGGCAGCCAGGAACGCTACGAAGGTAATTTCATGGTCAACCGCTTCATCAACAACGACCAGTTCACTATCATGGGAGGTATCAACAATACCAACAACATGGGATTCTCCGACCTGGCCTCGACCATGTTCAGCGGCATGGGTGGCGGCAGGCGCGGTTTCGGTGGCTTCGGCGGAGGTGGCAACGGCATCACCTCGTCGGGAAACATCGGCTCGAATTTCAGCAAGGAATTTAGCCCCAAACTGACAATCGGCGGAAATGTCAGGTATTCACATTCGGATAACCATGCCGAAAGCAAGGACAACAATCAACTGATTCTGCCGGGCGACAGCACCTCCTTCGACATCAGCGAAAGCAACCGGAACACCGTGAGCGACAACTTCGGCGTCAACCTCCGCATGGAATGGAAACCGGATGACAGGACACAGGTGATTTTTCGCCCGGACTTCAGCTACAGCAAAACGCACCGCGACGAAGCGGAAGATTCGCACTCGGAAAACGGACGCCTGAACGGCGTGCTTGATTCGGTGAACAGGGCAAGCTCGCGCTCCGAATCCGACGGCGAGGGATACAACGGCTCGTTCCGCCTGGAATTTAGCCGGAAACTCAACGACGACGGGCGCGTGCTGAGCGGCTCCCTGTCCGGCGGCCTCAACGACTCATACAGCAACGGGTACGACTGGTCAAAGACGGACTACCTCCTTCTGGGCGATTCGAGCGACATCATCGACCAGCAAATCCGCTACGACAACAGCAGCGTCAACTACAGAGCTTTCCTCTCGTGGGTAGAGCCTCTTGGACACAACAATTTCCTGCAGGCCACGTACAGCTTCAGCCGCAACGACCGCGAATCGCTCAAATATTCGTACAACAACGACGGACAGGGCAACTACACCGAACTCGATTCGACGTACAGCAAAAGCACGCGCAACTCCTCCGCACAGCAGCGCGTCAGGCTCGCCTTCAAGGCCGTGCGCGAAAAATACGACTACATGCTCGGATTCAATCTCGACCCCTCGTACCTGAAAACCGAAACGTTCGTAGGCGATCACGTACTCTACTCCAGTTCGCGCAATGTGATGAACTACTCGCCCTTTGCGCAGTTGAACTACCGCTTCGACAAGCAAACATTCCTGCGCATCAACTACGACGGCGACACCGACCAGCCCTCGATGCAGCAGTTGCAACCGGTAGCCGACATTTCCGACCCGCTGAACATGACCATCGGTAATCCCGACCTGAAACCGACCTACTCCAACGAGATACGCATCCAGTTCAACAAGTTCGTACCCGACCAGCAAACGGCATTCCTCGTATTCGCCAACGGAGGATATACGATAAACGACATCGTGACGAAATCCACGTTCGACCCAAAAACAAACAAACGGGTCACCACATACGAAAACGTGAACGGCAACTACAATGGCAACATCCGCATGATAATCAATACGCCGCTGAAGAATAAGAAATTCTCGGTCAACAACATGACATTTGCCACGTATAGCAACAGCAACGGCTTTATCAACGAACAGAAAAATACGAACAAAAACCTGTCGCTGATGGAACGTGCAGGCATCGACTACCGTTCGGACTATTTCGATTTCGGGCTGAATGCAAATATCCGCTACCAGAATACTCGCAATTCGCTGCAGGGACAGCAAAACCTGAACACGCTCAATTACGGAGGCGGCGCCTCGACAAGTATCTATCTGCCCTACAACTTCAGGATAGAAAGCGACATAACCTACTCCACCAACTCCGGATACACGAGCGGATTCGAACAGGAGGAATGGCTGTGGAACGCTTCCATTTCGAAATCGCTGCTCAAAGGCAACGCCGCTACCATACGCCTGAAAATGTACGACATCCTGCAGCAGCGCAGCAACATCTCATACAGCGTGTCGTCGAGCAGTATCCGCTATTCGGAATACAACACGCTGAAAAGCTATTTTATGGTACATCTCATATACCGGTTCAGCATCTTCAAGGGAGGCGCCAGCGAATCCGACATGCGCAGAGGCGGCCCGGGACCCGGAGGCCCGCGCGACGGCGGTGGAAGGCCCTCCGGCGGAGGCCCGCCGATACGGTTCTGAGAGGCTATAAGATTGTCGGGTTATCAAGTTTTCAATGCAATGGAGGAGGCTGGCGTCACAACGCCGGCCTTTCTTTTATTCCGTGCACAGTATATTTCAAAGATTGTCGAAAAAAAACGGCACGAATCATTGCCGTGCAGTATTTATTCCCTACATTTGCACACGAAGAAAGTTGTCGGGCGAAAAACAATGCAATTTGCTTGCCTCCTTTCCTGCTTAATAACTATTTGTGTAATTATAATTTATGAGAACATTTCTTTATTTCACATGCGCCTGTTTCCTGTTTCAGTTCACACAGGCACAAAACCGGCAAGCGCAAAATCAACAGACGCAGGGCCGGCAAGTACAAAACCAGCCGGCGCAAAGCCGGTTTGGCTCCGAACCGGCAACCGTGCTGGATAAATTCAAGGCCGGAGTTGATTCATGCGACGTCGACCTGCGCGTGCACCGTCCGCTCATCGGTCTGTCGACAGGTCAGAACGAAACTTCGGCCGTGTTGAAGGGCACGTATATCCACGCCATACTGAAGGCCGGCGGTGCACCGGTGCTGATTCCCGTTACGACGGACGGCGTCGCACTGCGCGAAATCGTCGCCGGCCTCGACGGACTGGTGATGACGGGCGGCGAAGACGTCGACCCGCAGTGGTACGACGAATCGCCCCGCCAGCAGTTGGGCGTAGTCGATCCCGAACGCGACGTGTACGACCTCAAGCTGGTCAAGCTCGCCGCCGACCGCAATATCCCGATACTGGGCATCTGCCGGGGCGAACAGTTGATCAACGTGGCCTTTGGCGGAACGCTTTATCAGGATATCCCCTCGCAACGCGACGGCAGGACGCTGATCAGACACGTACAGAAGATGCCGGGCAAATATGCTTCGCACAGAGCCTCCGTCGTCTCCGGATCGCAGCTGGCCGAAATCATCGGCGAAGGCGAGCACGGCGTGAATACGTTTCACCACCAGGCCGTCAAGGACGTGGCGCCGGGATTCCGTCCCGTGGCCTGGTCGCCGGACAGCATCGTGGAAGCCATCGAAGCATATCCCGAATATCCCGTTCTGGCCGTGCAGTGGCATCCGGAAGCAATGGTCGCGGGCGACGACACGACCATGCTGAAAATCTTCCGCTTCCTGACGGACAAGGCCACCACTTTCCGCCGCGCCAAGGAAATTCATGACCGCATCCTTTCGGTAGACACGCACACGGACACGCCTTTCTGGTTCGGACGTCCGGGATACAGTTTCGCCGACCGCGAACGCAGCCGCGTCAATCTGCCCAAAATGGAAGAAGGCAAACTCGACGGCGTATTCCTCGCCGCCTACATCGGACAGGGCGAACGGGACGACGCTTCGCTGCAGAAAGCCGTGAACCGCGTCACCGAAATCATCGAGAACATCCACCGCGAAGTGAAACAGCACAGCGACCTGTGCAGCATTGCGCTTACGCCGGAAGACTTTGCCCGCATCAAGCGAGAAGGCCGGAAGACTGTCTTCATCGGTATCGAGAACGGTTACGGCATCGGCAAGGATATCTCCAATCTGGCCCGATACAAGGCCATGGGCGCGCTCTACATGACGCTCTGCCATTCGTATGACAACGACATCTGCGACACGTCCACGCGCACCAAAAAGGAATGGGACGGCCTCAGCCCGTTCGGCGAAGAGGTCGTGCGCGAAATGAACCGCCTCGGCATCATGGTCGACCTCTCTCATGCGGGCGAGAGCACGTTTTGGGATGTGATGAAGCTGACCTCCGTTCCCGTGATCTGTTCGCACTCCTCGGCCAGGGCGCTGTGCGACCATGACCGCAATCTGACGGACGAACAGTTGCGTGCCCTCGCGCAAAACGGCGGCGTGGTGCAGGTCTGCCTGCTCGACATGTATATCCACCCCGAACGCGCCAAAGCGTCCATCGTACATGCCATCGAGCACATCGACCATATCGTGAAGGTGGCGGGAATCGACCACGTGGGTATCGGCTCCGACTTCGACGGCGGCGGCGGAATCCTCGGCTGCCAGGCCGACAACGACCTGATACAGATAACCGTCAAACTGCTCGAAAAGGGTTACACCGAAGAAGACCTCGCCAAAATATGGAGCGGCAACTTCCTGCGCGTAATGACGGCCGTGCAGGCTGCGGGCAAATAGACGACGAATGTGGCGAAACCGTTTTCCGGACAGAATACTGCCCGTATACATTAGTAATATGACGACATGCAGCATCTGCCATGATGGCCGGGACAGGGCGGAAACCTGTATCCCGGCGTGCATAAATTCTGCAAATTCTGTAATTCTGTCCCCTGGCTACATGCTGGCGCGATGCAGGCGCGAGACCTGCTTGACGCCCTTGACTTCCCTGATTTTTTTGATGAGCCGTTCCACCGTCAGAGTATTGCGCACCATCACGGTGATGTCGCCCTGAAAAAGTCCGTCGACAGAATCAACATGGATGGAGCGTAGCGTCATCTCGCTGTCTTTGGAGATGATGGACGAGATGTTGGTAACGATGCCGATGTCGTCGTGTCCGATGACGCGCAGCGTGATGCCGTATCCTCCGCCGCCTTCGTTGTTCCACCGTGCCGGCAGGATGCGGTATCCGAAGCGGCTGAACATTTCGGCTGCGTTCGGACATTCGCGGCGGTGTATCTTTATGCCCTGCGTGGATATGAAGCCGAAAATATCGTCGCCGAAGATGGGGTTGCAGCATTTGGCCAGTTTGTAGTCGATGCCCGTCAGGTTGCGGTCGATTACGAGTTCTTCGTGCGCGGCGCCACTCTTTTCCGCCGGCGAGATGGCGGTAAACTGCTCGGCGCTGCGCGTTTCGACGTGTTCGGCAGCTTCCTTCTCACGGCGTTCCATGTCGAGATATTCCTCGATGACGCTGTTGACGTCCAGCCGTTCTTCCGCTATTTCGAGGTAGAAGTCCGTGACGGTCTTGCAGCCTTTCTTCCTGATGTAGCGCATGAGCAGCGCGTCGTCGATGTCTATCTTGCGATTTTTGAAGCGGCGCTGCATGAGTTCGCGGGCATATTCCGCCGCCCGGGCGGCTTCTTCGCGGAGTGCCTGCCGGATTTTTGCGCGAGCTTTGGAGGTGGTCACGAACGCGAGCCAGTCCTGCTTCGGTTTCTGCTGCGGGGAAGTGATAATTTCCACCGAGTCGCCGTTGTTCAGCGTGTGGCGTATGGGCACGTTGCGCCCGTTCACTTTGCCCGAAACGCACCGGCTCCCCAGTTTGGAGTGAATGGAAAAGGCAAAATCGAGCACGGTGGCGCCCTTTGCCAGTTTGATCAGTTCGCCGGTAGGGGTGAAGACATATATCTCGTCCTGATACAGGTCCATCCTGAAGTCGCGCATCATGTCCATCGGGTCGCCATTCTGCGTTTCGAGCAGTGCGCGCACGTCGTCCATAAACTCGTCCAGCCCGCGTTCGGTTTTCACGCCCTTGTATTTCCAGTGCGCCGCCAGTCCGCGTTCGGCAATCTCGTCCATCCGGCGGGTGCGTATCTGCACTTCGACCCACCGGTTGCCGGGTCCCAGCACGGTGATGTGCAAGCTTTCGTACCCGTTGTTCTTCGGAACCGAAATCCAGTCGCGCATCCGGTGAGGATTGGGCTGATACATGTCGGTGATGATCGAAAACGCCTGCCAGCACTCCGAACGTTCCTTTTCGGGCGACGAATCCAGAATCACGCGGATGGCAAACAGATCGTATATGCCTTCGAAATCGGTCTGCTGTTTCTTCATCTTGCTGTTGATGGAGTGGATGGATTTGGTGCGTCCCTTGATTTCGCACCGGAGGCCGGCCGCTTCGAGACGCTCGCCGACAGGGCGGATAAACTCTGCAATGTAGGCATCGCGCGAACGTTTCGTCTCGTTCAGCTTGCTCTTGATGCAGTCGTACTGATTCGGGTCGATGTATTTGAGCGACAAATCTTCCAGTTCGCTCTTGATCTTGTACAGCCCCAGCCGGTGCGCCAGCGGAGCGTAGAGATACGACGCCTCGGTGGCCAGGCGGATGCGATCCCTGTCGCTCCGAATCTGCTTGCCCATCCGCATCATGCAAAGGCGGTCGGCAATCATGACAAGAATGACGCGCACGTCTTCGGCAAACGAAAAGAGCAGGTGATGGAAATTTTCGGAATTGATGGCCGTATTGCGCGCATAAAGGTCGGACGTCTTCAGCAGACGGCTGATGATAAGCGTCACATCGTCGCCAAAAGCATCGTTCACTTCCTCCATGCCGATGATTTTCTTGTATACCGGACGGTAGAGCAGCAGAGCAATCACGGGCGTGCGCTTCAACCCGATGTCCGAAGTGGCGATGACCGCCGTCCGGATGTTGCGCAGCAGGCCGTTGATGCCGTTATGATCGCGGCCGTAGCAGTCAAGCGCCACCACGCGACGCATGAGCGCCTTCATCTTCGTCACATCGTCTTTCTCCAGACATGTCGAAAGTTTCGAAACAAGCGCGTGATACGCAGAAAAAAATTCCCGTTTTTCTTCGGGTGTAAAAAAAGGATTTGCATTCATAACCCAAGCCTCCTGATTCTTTTTGATGTCGTAAAAATATCTTTTTTTATCGAGATATGCAGCATTTTTCGCCACAAATTTCATACTTTTGCATTAAACGTAAAAAAGAATCGGTATGTTGACATTGGAAGACAGACAGCTACTGGCAGAAAAAAATATCGCGGAATCACTGCTGAACAAACAGTTGAAACGATTTGCCGAAGGATTCCCGTATCTCGAAGTGAAAGCATCGGCATCGGTCGGAAAAGGCATCCGGGTCATCTCCGGCGAAGAGCAGGCGCGCTACGTCCGAATATGGGACGACTACCGGTCGCAGCAGAAGCGGATTGTCAAGTTCGTTCCGGCATCGGGAGCGGCAAGCCGCATGTTCAAAGACCTCTTCACCTTCCTTTCGGCGCCGTACGGTGCACCCGCCACGGAAGCTGAAAAGACTTTTTTCGAAGGAATCGCGAAATTCGCCTTCTTCGATGCCCTGAACCGGCGGCTTTGCGAAACGGAAGGGAAAGATATTTCCACCCTGATTGCCGAAGGGAAGTACAGGACGGTTGCCGCCGGCCTGCTCGAAAGAGACGGACTGGGATACGGCACGCTGCCGAAAGGACTGCTGCTGTTTCATTCCTGTCCCGGCGGGGCGAGGACGGCACTGGAAGAACATCTCGCGGAAGGCGCGCTGTATGCACGCGACCATGCAGGCGAAGTACACCTGCACTTGACCGTGTCGCCCGAACACCGGTTGCTCTTCGAACAACTTGTCGAGGAAAAACTGACGCACTTCGAACAACTGTCGGGCACGCGATACGTCGTCGCGTTCAGCATTCAGTCGTCCTCGACGGATACGGTTGCCGTGGATGCGGACAACAACCCCCTGCGCGATGCCCAGGGCGTGCTCGAATTTCGTCCGGGCGGGCATGGCGCACTGATCGGCAACCTGAACAGCATTGATGCCGACGTAGTCTTTATCAAAAACATAGATAACGTCGTCCCCGACCATCTCAAGCCGGCTACGGTGCACTACAAGAAAACGCTGGCCGGCGTGCTGGTCGACCTGCACCGTAAAATATGCGACTACATCCGTCTCATCAACAGAGGAGACTATACGCAGAAGCAAGTGCAGGAGATGATTTATTTCCTCCAGGACGAGTTGTGCGTCAAGAATCCCGAGACCAAACTGCTGGAAGATGCGGAACTGATTCTCTACATCAAGCGCAAACTGCTGCGTCCACTCCGCGTATGCGGCATGGTGCGCAACGACGGCGAGCCGGGCGGCGGGCCGTTTTTTACGGTCAATCCCGACGGCACCGTTTCATTGCAGATACTCGAAAGTTCGCAGATCGACATGAGCAATCCGGCCGGAAAGGCGCTCTTCGAACAGGGTACGCACTTCAACCCCGTAGATATTGTCTGCGCGCTGAAAGACCCCGACGGCAATAAATATCACCTGCCCGACTTCGTGGACGACAATACGGGCTTCATCTCGCACAAGAGCAAAAACGGACACGAACTGAAAGCGCTGGAACTGCCCGGACTGTGGAACGGCGCAATGAGCGACTGGAACACCGTCTTCGTGGAAGTGCCCGGCGAAACGTTCAACCCCGTGAAAACGGTTAATGACTTGCTTCGGCCGGGGCATCAGTAGATTCAAGATTCGGAAGGAGAAGGGTGTTGATGGCGGGCAGGATGTTTCGACGTTCAAAGATTCATTCAATGTACAAAATCATGCCGCGCACAGTACTGTTTATTTCCCGACAACTCCTTATTTCAGTTTGATCACTTCGCTGCCGGCAAGCAGGAATGCGCCTGTGCCGTACACCTCCCAGCTGTCGGCATTGAAATTCTTGCGGGGATCGGCGCCGATAGGCTGTACCCATCCGACACGGCCTTCTTCGTTGACACAGTCATTCAGGGCTATCCACGCCCTTTCGATGGCAGGCTTGAAGGTCTTGCCGTCCAGCAGTCCGTTGTTGACGCCCCATGCAAGCGCGTAGCAGAAGAAACCCGAACCGCTGACTTCGCCTCCCGGATAAGAAGCGGGATCGAGCAGGCTGGCTCGCCATAAACCGTCATCCTGCTGCAGAGAGAGAATACGCGACGCCATCTCCTTGAATAGCTGCTCGTAGAACGGACGTTGCGGATAGCCGGCAGGCAGTTCCTGCAGGACGCGCGCCAGGCCGGCCATAACCCACCCGTTGCCTCGAGACCAGAAAATGCGCTTGCCGTTGGCTTCATAACGATCGGCGCTGTCGCCTTTGATGACATAACTCAAATCGCGGGCGAAAAGTTTTTCTTCCCTGTTGTATAAAAGATCATAACATTCTTTGAACCAACGGTCGTTACAGGCAAGATATTCTTCGTTGCCCGTCGTTGTGCTCATTTTGACCAAAACGGGAGGAGCCATGAACAGCGCGTCGCACCACCACCACTTGATGATCTCGATTCCCCTGACAGGATACGGATTGGCCATCAGGAGAGACAGCGTATCAATCGTCGGCTGAATCATTTCCTGTTTCTTTTCGATCCGGTAGAGGTCGATATACGTCTGGCTGATAGCGATATCGTCGGCGTGATACCAGCGGCGTCCGGGACGCCAGTACGTCGAATCGTTGCCCGTCGTCATCATGGCATCGTAAACGGTTTGAGACCGGGTTGTTTCCCACGCAGCGTACAGTCCGGCATAAAAGGCGCCATTTGTCCAGTCATTCTGTATATGACGGGGATGTTTTATCTGCCATTCGGCAACTCTGTTCATCTTTACCCTGATCGCGTCAGGCTGCAAGACCGGGGCGGATTTGTCGGCGTTGCTGCATGAAGTTACGCTCAGCAGGCACGCACTTAAGATTGAGTAAAAAAGATTTTTCTTCATTGTATCGGGAGATTAAAATGTTTGATATCTATTATTGCGGACAAAAATAAGCATAATACGGAAGATGACATAATATTTCTACAAAAAAATTGCCTCTAATACACTACTTTATTAGCCGACGAAACTGTATGATGTGTCTATGGCGCCTGTATGGTTCCTGTATCAAGGGCCAGACGGAGGAAAAAATTTTTCCCGTATAAATAATTGTTTTTTCAAAAAAAACCGTACATTTGCACTCAAGTTTAATTTTCAAAAACTGTATTATATATTTATGACTGCACTCGTAACAAATATTAGCTTCACGTCAGGCAACTTTAACAGGCGTTATTTGGCAGTATGCTGTTATTTGTTAGAGAGAGAGAGAGAGAGAGAGAGAGAGAGAGAGAGAGAGAGAGAGAGAGAGAGAGAGAGAGAGAGAGAGAGAGAGATATAGAAATCTGTCTCGCACTCTAGAATTATCTAA
>JAISXP010000033.1 GCA_031270465.1 Tannerella sp.
CAGCAGGCCGAATTGATTGTTCCCGAAAAGCGGATCGAAGGGAAACCGCAAACCGTCTCCTTCGCCGGAATAGCGGATGTGCCATACGACAGCCGTTCCCCCATTCCGCTTCATGCAACAAGCGATGCCGGATTACCGGTATGTTTTTACGTAACGGAGGGGCCTGCGGAAATTATTGACAGCCGGCTCGTGCTTACTGCAATGCCGCCACGTGCAAAATTTCCCGTAAAAGTAACGGTTACTGCCTGGCAATACGGCATTGACGGAAAGGTGCAGACCGCCGAACCGGTAGCGCGCAGTTTTTATATCACAGCTAAATAATATACTGTATGATAAAGATAAATTTGGAATTTAAATAATAAAAAAACTTGAATTGTATGAAACGAATTTTAGTCTGTATAATTTTAATGATATGCGCTACGGTCTTCACCGCCGGCGTGCAAGCCCAAACTGCGGCGCCTGTCGAGTTGGTCAACCCATTTGTCGACACCCACAAGTCACGCTGGTTTTTTTTCAATTCCGCTTCACGTCCGTTCGGGATGGTCAACCTCAGTCCCGATACCGATACCAGAGGCTCCTGGAATTCCGGGTATCTGTACGGCAGTTCGCATGTTCGATGCTTCAGCCATATCCATGCGTGGCAGTTGTCCGGGGTGGCCGTGATGCCGACCGTCGGCGAGTTCAAAGGGCATAAAGGCATGGATGCCTATCAATCGAAATTTACGCACGAAGGTGAAATTGCCAAACCCGGCTATCATAAAATCTATCTGTCCGATTACGGGGTCTGGGCGGAGCTGACGTCCACCACTCGCACAGGCTTTCATAAATACACCTTTCCCGAAAGCAGGCAAAGTTATATCCTGCTTGATATCGGCGCATATCTGGGTCACGGGCCGAAAGCACATGCCGAAGCATGGAAAATCAGCGATACGGCGATAGCCGGTTATGAAATCATGGAACGTACCGGTCGCCGTCCTAAAGATACACCCGTCTATTTTTATGCCGTGTTCGACAAACCGTTTCAGGAAGTCCTGATGTGGAAAGATAGCGCCCTTGTGCGGAAGTCGGCCAATCCCGAACGTATCTCCGGGCACAACTCCGGCATGGCCGTTCGCTACGAAACGAACGCCGGAGACGCGGTGATGCTGAAAATAGGTATCTCATACGTGAGCGTGGAGCAGGCAAAGCTGAATCTGGACAGCGAACTGGCTCATTGGAATTTTGAGCAGGTGAAGCAGGATGCGTTCGACGAATGGAACCGGATGCTGGGACGCATCGAAGTGGAAGGCGGGACGCACGAACGGCAGGTGAAACTGTACACCGATCTGTGGCATGCCCTGCTCGGACGCCGTACCCTCAGCGACGTCGACGGCCATTATATGGACATGACCGGCGACATGCCCCGCGTCCGCCGTGTCCGGACGGACAGCGACGGGCGACCGCTCTTCCCGCATCTGAATTTCGATGCGTGGTGGGGTAGCCACTGGTCGCTGAATATCCTTTGGTCAATGGTCTATCCCGAAGTAATGGACGCTTTTTGCAATACAATGGTTGATATGTACAGGAATGGAGGTCTGATACCCCGCGGGCCGTCGGGCGGCAATTACACGTTCGTAATGATCGGCGACCCTTCCGTTTCGTTCTTTGCCACGGCATACAACAAGGGCATCCGCAACTATGATGCGAACCTGATGTACGAAGGCTTGCGGAAAAACGCCTTCCCCGGCGGGACGCGCGACCATGCCGGATACGAACACCGCAGGAACGCCCTTGGCGGCGGAATGTCGCATTACGTGGAATTGGGTTATGTGCCGCAGGACAAAGAACAGGCCGGCATGCACAGCGAAGGCGCCGCCGCCATGACCCTCGAATATGCCTGGCAGGACTGGTGTTTGGCGCAGTTAGCTAAAGCGCTGGATAAGGCGGACGATTATGAACTTTTTATGGAACGTTCGCAAAACTACCGGAATCTTTGGAATCCGGCTACGGGATACATGCATCCGAAAAACAGGGACGGTTCGTGGATCAGTGACTTCGATCCCCTGGCTCTGCGAGGTTTCGTCGAATCCAATGCGGCTATCTATTCCTATTTCGTACCCCACGATTTGCCGGGTCTTATCTCACTGATGGGAGGCAATAAAAAGTTTTCCGGAAGGCTCAACAGCGCTTTTGAACGTTCTGCTTCCGGCGGATTTTTCCGTATCCACAGCCACAGAGATGAAAACGCGAACTGGACGGACTACGGCAACCAGCCGGGAACAGGAATGGCGCATCTGTTCAACTATTCCGGCGCTCCGTGGTTGACCCAGTATTGGGTACGGCGCGTAAAAGACGAATACAGCAACATCACGCCTCACGGAGGATACAAAGATGACGAAGATCAGGGACAAATGGGCGCATTAGGCGTACTGATGGCAATCGGACTGTTCGAAATGGACGGAGGAGCGGCTGTGAATCCACTTTACGAAATCACTTCGCCCCTGTTTGAAAAAATCACCATTCATCTGAATAAAGACTATTATCCCGGTGAAAATTTCGTGATTTGTACGACTAATGACCCCGAGAAGAATAGCTACATCCAAAAAGCCAGCCTGAATGGGCAGAATCTCCGAAGCTGCCGCTTCTACCACGACGACTTCGTTAAAGGGGGCGTACTGAAATTGGAATTAGGCGACAAGCCCAACCGGAAATGGGGCGTTTCACCGCCGTCTCCCAAGCCATGAGCAACATACATAATCCAATCACAGTTTTGTACATAGACAGCGTAAAAATTATGTAAAGAGACAACTTTTGGTTTTCCGTTGTTCCAATTTGGAAAAACGGTAAACCGAAACAGAAAACAAAACAGCAATTTGAAATTCATCTCATCACAATAAATCAAGCAACATGAACAAATTATTTTACATTTTAGTATTTTTGGTATACGGCATGACCGTATATGCTAACGAAGTCATCGTCGGTTCGCCCGACGGGAAGTATCAAATGAAGGTATACGACCGCGACGGGCAGGCGTGGTTTTCCGTCGATTACGAAGGCAAACCCGTTATCCTGGAATCCCGGCTCGGCATCAACGGCAATGGCGAATGGAAAGACAATCTGCGTGTAGACGAATCGGTCGTCACCTCGACGGATACATTCTGGAAACCCGTCTACGGCGAACGGGAAATCGTTCGTGATCGTTACAACCGGTACGAAATCACACTGACAAATGTAGATAATCCCCGTCGCCGTCTCCGGTTGATTGTCCGCGCCTACAACGAAGGCGTAGCTTTCCGCTACTTCTTTCCGGGCAACGAATACCTGCACATCACCCGCGAATATACGCAATACACCCTGCCGGAAGGGACGAAAGCCTGGCATACCAGGCGTGCGCAATCCATCTACGAGTTGTTGCCATTGCACGACTGGCCGGGCGAAAGCGAACGTCCGCTGCTGCTCGAATTGCCTCAAGGCCCGTATGTACTGCTGACCGAGGCGGAAGTCGTCAATTACGTACGTACCAAATTTGTGCCGGACGCCGACAAATCCAACACCATCACCGGAGCCATGTACGGCGATGTCGACGATATCGCCCCGTACCAGACGCCCTGGCGGGTCATTATGGCCGCAGGCAAACCCGGTCAACTGATCGAAAACAACGATCTCCTCCTCAACCTCAACCCACCCTGCGAAATAGAAAACACGTGGTGGATACGTCCCGGAAAAGTCATGCGCGAAGTGACATTGACTACCGAAGGCGGCAAAGCGCTGGTCGATTTTGCCATCAAACGCAACTTGCAATACATCCATTTCGATAGTGGGTGGTACGGCCCGGAAGGGAGCAAAACTTCCGATGCCACGGTTGTCACCATCGACCCCGCACGCGGCAAAAACCCGGACGCCCTCAACCTGAAAGAAGTCATTGAATACGCCCGGAAGCGTAATATCGGCGTTATCCTGTACGTGAACCAGCGAGCGCTGTATCAGCAATTGGACGAAATACTGCCGCTGTACAGGAGTTGGGGTGTGGCCGGCATCAAATTCGGATTTGTGCAGGTAGGTTCGCAATTCTGGACAGCCTGGATGCATGAGGCGGTGAAGAAATGCGCCGAATACGGCCTGATGGTGGATATTCACGACGAATACCGCCCGACGGGATTCAGCCGCACTTACCCCAACCTGATGACGCAGGAAGGCATTTACGGCAATGAAGAATTTCCCGACGCAACCAACAACGTCACGTTGCCTTTCACGCGCTTCACGCAAGGCGCCGCCGACTACACCATCTGTTACTACCGCCGGAAATGGGACAACGATACCCAACCCGACACCGCTCATGGCCTTGTCAACGCCCGGTTACTGAAAACGACGGCGGCACACCAGCTGGCTATGGCGGTAGTCTATTACAGTCCCCTGCAATACATGTACTGGTACGACAAGCCTTCCGAAAGTCGGGACGAACCGGAACTGGAGTTTTTCGACCGTGTGCCGACGGTTTGGGACGACACGAAAGTCCTTCACGGCGAACCGGGCCGGTACATCACCATCGCCCGCCGTAGCGGTAACGACTGGTTTGTCGGTACGATGACCAACAACGATGGCCGCAAACTGAACATCCCGCTGGATTTCCTCACGGAAGGGAAAAAGTATACCGCTCATATCTATTACGACGATCCAAAATCGAAGATCCGTACCAAGGTGGGTATCAAAACCCTGACGGTTACCGGTAATTCCGTACTTGAGGCCGTCCTGTCTCCCTCCGGCGGACAGGCTATATGGCTCGAAGCGCAATAATTTTAAAACAAAGTCCGAATGAAAAAGTTATTTTACTGCATCGCCATTATCCTGCTCCGGGTAAGTAGTCTGTTGCACGCGCAGCCGTATGTATCACAAGTCTGGTCGCCCGATTTGGGGAATGGCAATTACAAAAATCCCGTTCTCTTTGCCGATTATTCCGATCCGGATGTGTGTCGCGTGGGCAACGATTATTATCTGACCGCATCGAGTTTCAATTGCGTGCCCGGACTACCCGTCTTACACTCCAAAGACCTCGTCAACTGGCGAATCATCGGATACGCCCTCCAGAAACTGACACCGGAGGAAGTTTTTGACAAGCCGCAGCACGGCAATGGCGTCTATGCACCGTGTATTTGCTACCACAGGGGAGAGTTTCATATTTATTGGGGAGACCCCGATTACGGGATTTACGTGGTAAAAACCCAAAATCCGGCAGGCCCCTGGGACGCCCCCATCCTCGTCAAACCGGGAAAAGGCATGATAGACCCAAGCCCCCTGTTCGACGACGACGGAAAAATATACCTCGTTCACGCATGGGCAGGCAGCCGCAGCCGGATAAACAGCATTTTGAGCGTCTGCGAACTGAATGAGGACGGAACGCGGGTTACCGGCCGGGAAGTAATGGTCTTTGACGGCCTCGCGGAAGGTAACCATACCGTCGAAGGCGCAAAGATATACAAGCGAAACGGCTACTATTACATACTCGCTCCGGCCGGCGGCGTGAAAAGAGGTTGGCAGTTAGCCCTGCGTTCGAAGGCGATATTCGGCCCCTACGAGCAAAAAACCGTGCTCGAACAGGGATCTACGGCTGTCAATGGGCCGCATCAGGGTGGATGGGTCGAAACTCCATCGGGTGAGTCGTGGTTTCTGCATTTTCAGGATATGGAAACATACGGACGTGTGGTACATTTGCAACCGGTTGCCTGGATAAACGACTGGCCGGAAATGGGTGTGGAGAAAAACGGCTTGCGCGAACCGGTCATTACTTATAGGAAGCCGGACACAGGCGTACATCCCCCGGTAGAAAATCCTGCGGAATCGGACGAATTTGATCATCCGGCATTAGGGCTGCAATGGCAGTGGCATGCCAACCCGAAAGACCCGTGGTGTATGCCTACGAACATGGGTTTCCTGCGCCTGTACGCCATTCCGCTTCCCGATAATCATTTCAATTTCTGGGATGTCCCAAACCTGTTGCTGCAAAAATTTCCGGCAGGAGAATTTACCGCAACCGCCAAACTGACGTTCTCATCGTCGACGTCCGGAGAAAAAACCGGATTGATAATTATGGGGCTTGATTACAGTTATATCGCCCTGTCCAAATCGGGCGACGGCTACAAAATCGTACAGGCTGTATGCAAAAATGCCGACCGAAAGACGCCGGAAACTATCGTTGCGGAAACGCCCGTCGAAACGAACTCCGTTTACTTGAGAGTAACGGTAGAAAAGCAGGCGTTTTGCCGGTTTGCGTACAGCACGGACGGCATACAGTTCGTTCCGTTCGGCGAAACGTTCAAAGCAAGGCAGGGCCGATGGATTGGCGCCAAAACAGGTATTTTTGCCGTACGTCCGGACGCGCCCGGCAACCTGGGATATGCCGATTTCGACCGGTTCGGAATAGAAAAATAACAGGATATAACGATGAAGTGCAGTTCAGATTGTCACGTCTGTTAAGCGGCTCTCACAGGAAGTTCCCCCTTGAATAGGCGGGCAGGTTTACGCTCTGTCCATCTTTCCTTATTGCGGGTACATATCATTGAACCGTCTGTTTCAACATACAAAACATCCGTCACGGATACGGGAGGAAGCGTGCGATTCGCATTTGCGAAGACGCCGGTGTTCTTTTTTTCGTGCGTGCGCGAAACATGGCCGCCGGCAATCCGTTCTTGGACGATTTTAACGTATTATCCCGGATAAGGTGTCCGTGTCGAATAATTCCGAGGTGATTGAGAATGTAAGCACGCCGGTCAATACATCTGCTCCTGATTTCGGGATAGCACAACCGGAAGCCGAACCTGCGGGTACGGTAACGCCTTCGCAGACGCAGCCCCAGGAACTGACGATTCCGGAAGAATAAAGTATCCCACCGTTCGGCGGCGGAGAGCGTACGTTTAACCGGCGTCAATCGTTTTCATCTTCACAAATCATACGCAGCGCGTTGCGGCGGGTCGTGCGGCCAACTTCAACGGCGGAGAGCGCTTGCTTGCTCAGTTGTCGCCACTGGGCTAACGTTTCGCTGTCGACAGGCTCGTCAAGGCGTGCTTCCCAGCCGGGGAGGTAGCCTTTGAGACCCATTTGCTGCACAAGCGGGAAATCTGCGTCCGTATGCGGCACGTCGCGGTAATAAATTAGCGTGGCCTGCTGCGTGACCAATTTGTCCTGCAACTTGTCGAGCGGGATGTTGCGCACCTTCACGCCTTCGTCTATCGCCAGGGCAGAAGCAACGCCTGCCGCCTGGCCGAGCGCCATCCAGCAGGGTTCCATCCGCAGGGTGGAGAAGCCGATGTGCGAACCGGAAACGGGTACGGGGAGCAGGAGGTTATCTACTTCGCGGGGCGTGATCACACCGTAGGGCACAGTATATACGGCCGA
>JAISXP010000124.1 GCA_031270465.1 Tannerella sp.
CGTGAAAGAGGCCAGCATACCATAATAATTGTATGCGACAACAGGCGCTAACATACCTAAAGCAATGAACGTGATTCCGAGGTTGACCGTGAATTTTTTCCCTTTTTTGTCCTGAAATACGCCAACCGGAATGGATAAAAGGGCAAACCAGACAAATGCCAGCATGGTGAGTGTCTGGGTGAGCGTATTGCTCAAACCAAATTCGAGTTTTGTATAACTGGTCGCAACGCCTACGATGTCGCCGAACCCCATTACGTAAAATGCCATAAAAACAGGCAACGTTTTGTATAAAACAGATTTATTTATTTTTTCCATAACAAAAATTATTAATATTATTCTTCAAGTAAATTCACTTCTTTTATCGTTTTTCTTTTCCGGTTATACCGCAATGTCTTGATCTCGTTTTTCCCAAAATTCCCGTCCCAACTGAAATTATCGGCGGGGAATTGGATTGTTGCGCCGGTATCTGTCCCGTGGGTTTCAACACAGCGGATAATCAAGTCGTCTCCGGTTTCGGATTTTTTTACGGCAGATACCATTACATTCGGTTTGTCGATGGAGAGGAAGGAACCGGATTTGGGCATGGAGCCGGGATGTATTCCCTGATAAATGGCTTCCGGCACGGAAAGAAACTCAGCGGAAATCCGGGGTATATCGTTTTCTTTCCAGGTATTCCTGTGGGGAACAAGCATCATGCGGAATGTCTGTACGTTTTGATCCATCCACATATATTCGTCGTCCGGCTTCAATCGGAACGGGTCGTGATGCGCATAGACCGCCGCGCGGGCAACGGAAATACGCATGTCGTTCCCTTTTACATCGTAACCGTATTTGGCGTCATTGATGACTGTCAGTCCATATATGTTGCCGTTCTGTTTGCCGGTTACATCAATCCATCGTTGTCCGGGGTCTTCGGCGCCGTTCGTCTCGCGAACAATGAAGCCGTAAGGGGTTTCGTAAGTCGCTTCGGGAGAATCTACGTCGACAGGGAACGAAAATTTCAGCATTTTCAGACGTTCGTGCCAGTCAAGCGTCACCTTAGCTTCTATTTTCCGGGAACCGGCATAAAGCGACCAGTCGATGGTCAGCCGGGAATCTCCATAAGTGGAGATCACCCGCAGGGTTGCTTTCAGCGGGCCATTTTCAAGAACTTTTATGTTTGCATTTCCAAAAGCGCCGATTTCCTTGTCAAAAGCGACAATGTCGTGACTCCAGGTATCGCTGAGGTCTTCGACTATCACCGCCCGGCAGCCTGTTTCGCCGTTTGCAAATACTTCTTTTCCTGTTTCCCTGTCCACAATCCCGACCGTTCCTTTGCTTGAGATGCGTATCCTGTAATACTCGTTTTCAATCACGTGACCGTCGGCCGTTGCAGGCTTGTTGATTTGCACATCGTCCCCTTTCCGGATACGTATCTGCCGGTAGCCCATCGGGGGGAGGCTTGCCTTGAAAAGGATGCGTCGGCGGCCGGTCGCTGTTTCGCTCAACGTCCACTGATGCGGAAGTTCTTTTCCGGCATCATCCGTTACCGATACGACGGAAGATATGCCGCCGAATCCTAACTCATACGAAACATGCGCATCTATTTCCCAGGCATGGGGATTAAATACGACTATGTATTCAGAGGCAGGATCTTCGGCGGGGATTTGCCATTCAAGTTTTTGGAGCGCCAGATATGTCGCGTCATGGGCTATGTTAAGCGCATACCCGTAACCTTCCTTTGCATCATCGGAATGAACGGCCAGCGATGTTCCGGCCAAACTGTCATGAAACTGGAGGAATAACACTTTGTGCCATGCGGAGGTAAATTTTTCTTTGGGATAAACGGCTGCCCAGGCCAATGAACCGATCGCCGCGATTTTTTCGGCCGTAACAAGCGCCGCTTCGGACTGACAGTTTCCTTTCTTTATCGCCGATTCGATGGTATAACAACCGACGGCATGATGCTGAAGGTCGTCTTTCACCACCGGAAAACCGTCTGTTTTACCGGCGCGGATTTCCTGAAAATATTTATCCACGCTGCTGTATGCGATGGCCGGCGCGTCGGCTTGAACTTTCAATTCTTCTATCGAACGCAGGTTTGCTTTTGTCGGGCCGCCCCCGTGATCGCCTACTCCATAAAAGGCCATAAAAGAGTTCACGGGTTGTCCGTCTGCTTGTTTTAATATGGAATCAATCCGTTTTTTGACGTCCGCGCCATCATTATAACTGTCCATAATACGATAAGTCAGCACCCGCGTACCGTCAACGCCTTCCCACCAGAAGATATTTGCGGGAAGCGTTTTCTCGTGGGGCGCGGGACGCATGAAAACATAGTTTTCCATTCCCTGTTTTTTAATGATCTGCGGGAGGCTTCCCGTATGTCCGAAGGAGTCGGGATTGAAGGCCACAGTCGCTCTTTTACCGAGCAGGCGTTGCAGGGTCAACTGTCCATAGAGACCCTGCCTGACCATTGCTTCACCGCTTGGGATGTTCATGTCGGGTTCAATCCACCATCCGCCGACAACGTTCCAGCGGCCTTCCTTGATTCGTTGGCGGATTTCCGCCAGCATTTCAGGATCATTGTCGGCCACCCATTGATAAAACTGGGCGGAGCTGGAAACAAAAACCATCTCCGGATTTTCTTTCATCCGGTCGAGAGCCGACCGGAATGT
>JAISXP010000167.1 GCA_031270465.1 Tannerella sp.
TCGTCCAGCGAATCTTTGGCGGAAATGATGACGACTCCCGTTTGTTTATTCTCCTTTTTCAGCGCTTCGAGAATGCTTAACCCGTCGCCGTCGGGAAGCATCAAATCCAGCAGGATACAATCGTAATCATACACCATGATACGTTCAACAGCATCGCGGTAACCGGCTGCATGTTCGCAAAGGTAATCCTGTCCTGAAAGATACGCCATACTGCTTTGCGCCAATTCGTGTTCATCTTCTATCAGTAAGATTTTCATAATACAAAAGTAATATATTGTATTGAAATAGCCGTCACACCATCAGAACTGCTCGTCATATTTTAAAGGCGCTTCTTTGTTTTCTTATCCGGATAAACAAACTCCGGCTGTAAACTTACCGTCACTCTTTTGGTAAAGAGATACATTTACATACTCTATCGGCTTTTGAGTCTGGCTATCGACAATTATTCCCGTAATTTTTCCCTGCCCGTAACCCGAAACATATTGCAAAGGTTATTATGGTACCCGTTCGGAAAGAACTCTCTCAATCCGCTCCCCCTCCCAGCGCACGATACAGGTCAATCACCGCCTGCGCCTTTTCCAGGCTGTCGTTGACGGTGGCAAGCTGGGCGGTGAGATAGTTTTGCTGTGCGGTGAGGACTTCGATGTAAGTCGCTTCGCCCGCGCGGAGAAGTTCCTGCGTATATTCTACCGCCTTGCGTAGCGATTCGATTTGCCCGGCGCGGACGCCGGTTTTTGCCTGCGTCTTTTCGTATGTAAAAAGTATGTCGGACACCTCGCCCGCTGCCGTCAGCACCGTTTTCCGGAAATTCAGAAGCGCTTCGTCTTCCTGCGCTTTCGTTATTTTTACCTGCGCACGCAGTTGATTGCCGGCAAACAGAGGCTGCGTCAGCCCGCCGATGATGTTGGCAAAGAGGTTTTCGGGACGGAAGAAATCAGTCAGCGACGCTGCGCCGTAACCGGCCATCGACCCCGAACTGAGGGTGAGCGACGGGTAAAGGGCAGCCTGTGCCGCATTATGCAGTTCGAAAGCCGTACGAAATTGAAGTTCTGCCGCGCGCACGTCGGGACGCAACGCCAGCATCTGCGCCGGAACGCCGTGAGGAACAGGTGCATCTGACGCTTTCCACGTATCGAACGACTGCCGCGCAATCGCACCGGGCGGGCGTCCGAGCATCACCGACAATGCATTCTCCAACTTGTATATCGCAAGTTCGAGGTTCAGTGCGGACGCCTGTGTGGAGAGTTTCAGGGCATTGCTCTGTTCCACCGCAGCGGCGTTCAGCAGACCGGCATCCATCATCGCCTGCATCGAACGGTGGCTGTCGTCAAGCAGGCGGACAGTCGCGTTCGAGATGCGCAACTGCTCGTCCAGCGCCATCAGTGTATAGTAGGAGGCTGCAATCGCAGACACTAACGATGTTTGTATCAACCGTCTGTATTCATGGCTGTTCAGATACTGTGCATACCGTGCCCGCGTCTGACGGTTGAGTTTGCCCCACAAATCCACTTCCCACTGTACTGCGACGCCGAGACGGTACTGACTGCTGCCATATCCCAGCGCGTCGATGGCGCCTTCCTGTGCGCTTGTTCGCGCATGAGTTACCTGTCCATTCAGCGAAGCCACGGGGAAATACGCCGCACGGGCGACCTGCAACCCTGCCTCCGCCGACTGAATCCGCAGATACGCCGCACGAAGGTCGAAGTTTGCTCGAAGCCCTTCTTCAATCAGGCCCTGCAGGGTTGCATCCGTGAAATAGTCCGCCCAGGGAATGGCGGCGACGGTTGTCGTATCGCCGTGACCGAAACCGGTACGATACAAGTCCGCCGTATCTGTCGCCGGCGACTGATACCTGTTGACTACCTGACACGAAGAAACACCTGCAGCAAACACGATGCCAATCACCGCAATTTGTGCGGCATTAATCAGACCCGACTTGGAAAATTTCTCCTGCAGCAGTTGGAATATAATATACAGCGAAGGCACGACCAGCACGCCGAGCAGCGTACCCGTCAACATCCCTCCGATAGCGGAAATGCCGATCGAACGGTTTCCGATTGCTCCGGCGCCCGATGCGAACGCCAGCGGCAACAGTCCGAAAATCAGGGCGAACGATGTCATCAGAATCGGACGGAGGCGTGCCACGGCTCCCTGTACTGCCGCCTCGACAATGCTCATACCCTGCCGCCTGCGCTGAACGGCATATTCCACAATCAAAATCGCATTCTTTGCAAGCAGTCCTATCAGCATAATCAGCGAAATCTGCACATATATATTGTTTACGATACCCGTACCCATTGACATTCCGCCGTATATAAACACGTACACGCCAGCCAGTCCGATTGGCAGCGAGCATATCACCGCCAGCGGCAGGATATAACTCTCGTACAGTGCCGCCAGCAGCAGGTAGACGAATATCAGACAGAGCGCCAGAATCATATAGGTCTGCTCGCCGCTCTTCACTTCCTCGCGCGTCATTCCCGAAAAGTCGTACGTGAAATTATCGGGCAATACTTCGCCCGCAACTTCTTCGATTGCCCTGAGCACATCGCCGTTGGCATAACCTCCGACGTAGTCGGGCATAATCGTCAGGCTCATGGACGAATACATGTTGAAACGGTTCAACGTCTGCGGCGCGGTCACATCGCGAATAGTCAGAAATTCCGTCACGGGAGCCATTTCGCCCGAAGCCGTACGGACAAAATAACCGTTCAGATCTTCAAGCTTCTCACGGTATTCGGGCGAAGCCTGCACCATCACACGGTACTGTTTGCCGTAGAGGTTGAAATCGGACACGTACATGCTGCCCACATACGCCTGCAGCGTACTCATCACCTGTCCGAGCGTCAGCCCCGCTTCCTTTATTTTGGCAATATTTGCTTCAATCTGTTTTTGAGGAAAATTCGGGTTGAAGGTGGTCATCGCCATCATCACTTCGGGACGCTGACGCATCGCATCGAGAAACCGGTTGGTCGTGTCGAAGAAATAATTGATGTCGCCGCCCGTACGGTCCTGCATCTGCACCTCCACGCCGTTGCTAAGCCCGAAACCCTGCAATGTGGGCGTACCCATGAAAATAAACGTAGCGTCCTTGATATGCGCCGTCCGTTCTTTCAGCATGGCGACTACTTCGTTTGTCGTGATTTTCCGCTGGTTCCACGGATCCATTTTCAACTGTACGGTGGCGTATGAACTGCCCGTGCCGCTCATGAAGTTCACGCCGGCAAGTGACGCCACATGCTTCACATGTTCTATCTCTTTTGCAATATTGGTCACTTCGAGCACTATTTCGTGCGTCCTGTCGAGCGAAGCGCCCGGCGCCAGCGTCACCATGCCCATCACGCCGCCACTGTCTTCCTGCGGTACGAATCCCGACGGAATGATGCGCATCATGGCGAAAAGAAGCGTCGTCATGCCAACGATAAGCGTCACCGTAATCCAGCGGTGACGGCGTTTCCCCAGAAAGTGAAGCGAACGGCGATAGCGTTCGGTCACCAGCCGAAAGCCCGCATTGAACATAAAGGCAAAACGGTTGAATATGTTGTCACGTTTTCCGCCCGTGTGGTGGCTGCGCAGGAAAATGGCACACAGGGCGGGGCTTAGCGTCAGGGCGTTTACGGCGGAGATAAGAATCGAAACGGACAGCGTCAGCCCGAACTGTTTGTAGAACACGCCCGACGTACCGCCAATGAAACTGACCGGAATAAATACGGCCGACATCACCAGCGTAATCGAAATGATGGCGGGTGCAATCTCCTGCATCGCCTTGAGCGCCGCTTCCCGCGCATTGGTCATGCCGGCGTCCAGTTGCGCATGAACGGCCTCGACGACTACGATCGCATCGTCTACCACGATCCCGATGGCCAACACCAGCGCAAAAAGGGTCAGCAAGTTTACGGAAAACCCAAACAGTTCGAGGAAGAAAAACGTCCCTATGATGGCAACCGGCACGGCGATGGCGGGAATAAGCGTCGAACGGAAATTCTGCAGAAACACAAACACTACGGCAAACACAAGAAGAAACGCCTCCAGCAACGTATGTATCACCTTTTCGATGGATGCATCAAGAAATTCATTGGCATCCTGCACGTAAACAATTTTCAAACCCGGCGGAAACGAAGCTTCGGCTGCTTCCAGTTCAGCCTTGATATTGTTAATAATTTCCTGCGCATTGGATCCTGCCGTCTGGTTGATGCCGATGGTTACGGACTGGTTTCCGTCCAGTCGCGAAATGACGTTGTAATTGAGTGCGCCGAGTTCGACCCGCGCCACGTCGCGCAGGCGGAGAATCTGCCCGTTCGCCGAGCGCACGACCACATCTTCGTACTCGGTTACGGATTTCAGCCGGCCTGTATATTTTAATGTATACTGAAAACTCTGTTTGCTTTCCTGTCCCAGCTCGCCGGGGGCTGCTTCGATATTTTGCTCCTGCAGGGCGGAGATGACTTCCTGCGGCGTAATCCTGTACACGGCCATCACGTCGGGTTTCAGCCAGATGCGCATAGAATAGTCGCGTGCGCCGTATACATTGGCGTCCCCTACCCCTCTGACACGCTTGATGGGCGGCAGAAGGTGGATGTTGGCGTAGTTCTGGAGAAATGTCTGATCATATTCGGGATTGTCCGTCATAAAGTTAATCATCAGGATGGTGGAACTTTGCTGCTTGCGTACCGTCACCCCGATCTGTGTCACTTCCTGCGGCAGACGGGGCGTGGCGCGCGCCACCTGATTTTGCACGTTCACGGCGGCAATGTCGGGATTGATGCCTTTTTCAAAAAAGACGGTAATGCCTGCGCTGCCCGTGTTCGACGCCGAAGACGTCATGTACGTCATTCCCTCGACGCCATTGATTTGCTCTTCCAGCGGAATCACGACGGCATTCATCACCACGTCTGCATTCGCACCCGGATAGCTGGCCGAAACGCGCACGGTGGGCGGAGCAATGTCGGGATACTGTTCGACGGGCAACATGAACAGGCCGATGATGCCCAGCACTACGATAACGATAGAAATAACCGTCGACAGGACAGGTCTGTCTATAAATGTCTTTAACATAGAATCAACATTTTGCAGGTTTATTGTTCGAAAGAGATTTTTGCGCCGTTCGACAGCGTCGCCACGCCGCCCGTCACAATGCGTTCTCCTGCCGAGAGGCCGCTGTGCACGAGGTACGTCTGACCGTCGGGCGTCGGGGTGACCGACAGGATGCGCTGCAATGCCGTCCCGTCTTCGACGACGTAGACAAGCAACTTTTCCTGCTGCGCGAAAGTGGCGCGCTGCGGAATCAGGATCACATTGCCGTATGCTGCGGGAATGGATACCTTGCCGCTCGTCCCACTGCGAAGCATACCTTCCTCATTGGGAAACTCGGCGCGCAGGCTGGCGCTGCCCGTCGAAACGTTCACGACGCCCGTGATGGTCTCTATCCTGCCTCGACAGGGATATACTGTGCCGTCGGCCAGGGTGAGCGTGATTTCAGGCGCATGTTTCAACTTTTCGGCCTGCGTATTGCCTTCGAGGCGGCCCAGAAATTCAGCCAGTTCCTTTTCGTTCAGCGAGAAATAGGCAAAAACGGTTTTGGTATTGGCAACGGTGGTGAGCACGTTCTGACTGTTCACCAGACTGCCTCTCCTGTAGGGCACGGCGCCCACATGGCCGTCGACAGGACTGGTGACGGACGTCCACGACAGCGTGGCTTCCGCGTTGGTCAACTGCGCCTTCGCCTGTTCGCACGCCGCCATAGCCGCATTATAGGCGTGGCGGTAAGCTTCGAGTTGCACGGCGCTGATGATTCCCTTTTCGGCCAGCGGCGTCATGCGGCTTACGTTCAGTTCCGCCGTAGCCAACTGCGCCTCCGCCGACGTAACGGCTGCACGCGCGGTCGTCACGGCCTGTTCGGCCTGCGGCGAGTTGATTTTGAACAACACTTGTCCCTGTTTCACGGCCGAACCCTCGTCGATGTAGATATTTTCGATAAACCCGTCAATCCGCGGCCGGATTTCGATGTCTTCACGGCCGCGAATCGTCGCCGGACAGACAGTCGTCAGTTCCGCAGAGCCGGTCGAAACGATCGTCGTCGTGTACACTTGCGGAGCATCGCTGTTTCCGCCACCCTGTTGCTTTCCACATGAAAACATCGCAAGCAACGCCAAAGTTGCTGCGCTCATCAAATACGCTTTATTCATATATTATAACCCTGTTATTATCATGCGACTACAATACATCAGACGAGTAATGCGCCGCAAATTGTCTCACAAATATACGGCGAATCGGCAGCATATCCGGCATAAATTAACAGTGAATATCAATTTTTCAGGCTTAAAACGAAAAAGAATTTGCTTATCGCGAAAAAAGAAATAAAGTGTTATTGGGAATTATTCCTTATCTTTAGCCACATATTTATCAGGTTCTATTTGTATATGGAAATATTAAAATTTCAATTATTTGACAGGATTTTTAAATTAAAAAGCAAATTACAGGCGGTTTTTAATAAGGCAAAATCGGACTGTTTTGACGTGGCAATGTCTTCGGGATTGCTTCCGCAAATGGCAGTCGCAAGTCTTGCGCTTCCTGAAACACAGAAAATTATAGAAAAGAGAGGGTACACAGGTATTAAGGCATATTTGTATACAGGATGTGTTGAACTTGGCAAATTATTGTTGATGTCTCCCAAACACTTTGCGGCTTTGCATGACAATTTTGAGACATTTCAATATGAAAAAAGAGTCCAAAGAATAAGAATAGTGAAAATAACTGTTTTTTCATTAGCAATGGCTTCGGCATTGGCAGTTTCTTTATTTCTGCCGCCGGCCGCCGGCTTAATACCCGTTATCATAAAATCTGGAATTTTAATCTTATTCGCCGTGTTTTCTGCGGCTTTTTTCGGAATAATCATACATGCTTTAAATAATTTCATTGAAGATATGCGGTTTAAAGCAATCAAAATCACTTTCACGGCGTTTACCGCCAAAGGTCTGGAAGATAAACTTAACGATTACATAAATTCCAAAGATATAGATTTGGAAAGCGATGTGAAGTTTTTGCTGGATAACAAAAAACAGATAGACCTTTTATTTAAAAAACCGGAAGCGTTTAAAAACGGTACAGAGCTTAAGTTGAGGCTGCAAAATCTCATTGAAGTCTATTATCTTAAGGCAATAGAAAGCAATAATGCGGGAGTGCAGGATTCATTATCAAGTCTGATTTACGGTTTTTACGCTGTTATAGACTCGTTAGCTCTGCAGGAGGCTTTGGTTTTTGGTTATGAAAAAACCGGAAAAGCGGACATAACCGATATTCAATATGAGATATTAAAGTTTTTTTCTGTGTCAAATGCGATTGCCTTTAGAAATAATTATGATAAAGCAAATATTATTTACAGAATAAACAATCAAAGAAGGATGATGCGTTTGTTTTTTTCAGGGGATAAACTGGAATACATTAAAAAATTGGATTCTGAAATAGAAAGCGATATTCAAAATATAATATTTATGAATGCCAAGCTTGAATTTTTTCATTCTGTTTCCGAGTCGGACCTGATGCAAAGATTAGATGCGGGGCAGATGCAAAAAATGACAATTGCATTAAAAGCTGCAAGCAAGATAACTTATTTGTTTGAAGATATCCAAAGGTTTCGGATTTCGAAACAAATCGGATATATGTATATAAAAACTATCAAAAATAAAAATGTATTACAGAATATATTATCCGGTAAAATTCTGGCGGAATACAGATTGCATGCTTTGTTAAGATTATCAACAATGGAAGAAAGTCCGTTCAGCGTTAACGCGCGCTTGACCAGACTTATTAAAATACGCGTCGGTTTCAAAGAAGAAAAAATCGCTATATCAAAGGATATTGAAAGCGAACTTTATAAAGAAAGCGTAAAAATATTGGATAATGCTTCAAAAAACAAGCTTTCAACCGGAGACATCTATTTTGACGCTCTTGAAGCCGAAATGCTTTTTACGGCGGCGGCGGTGTTGCTGCATGAAAAATATCCCGATGTTGATATTGTCGAGTTTCTAAGCCAGCTCAAATTTACTTTTGTGAGAGACGGCAGCACGGAATTTATAGTCAACTACAGCGGAAGCGACGAATCCGAACATGTGCGGATTGCAATGGATAACAATAAAGGGTACATAGACTCCATAAAGGATTTTGTCGAAAGCGTTTATAAGAGAAATATGGGCGTCAAAACAGACGTAAATAACGCAAAGTTCAAGACTGTCGCCAAAGGCCGTTCCGCTTTGATTATGGCCGTTCCGCGTTGATTAAGGTATGCATCACACGGCACGGTCTTGCGCATTAACTAAGTAGAGATTCAATGATTCTGCCAAACGGGATGCAGGCACAAAAACAGCAGCGATTCGAAAAAAAAATTATCCGGATTCGAATTTTCAGGCTTAAAACGAAAAAGAATTTACTTATCGCGAAAAAAAAGCGGGATGTTTTCGAGAAAATATTTCATACCTTTGTTTCCGAAATAATTAAACTGAATCAGATATGGAAAATATTAAAGTTTCGACAAGCGGCATGGACGTATCGAACGGCCGTTTCAGGTTATATGTAGCTGAAAAACTTGCCCGTATGCGATGCGGACATGTATTTAAAGCCTTTTACGCCACGACGCATTATCAAATTATCGGCTGCGCACTTGCCTTTATGCTTTTCGCCTGTTCGCAGAAAAAGCAGGAAACGGCCGGCGACGCCCGGAGGGAGATTCCCGAAATACTGCAAAATCATTCCGAAAAGGCATCGTTCGCGAAGCTGACCGGCGGAAATGCCGAATGGATTGCCCTGTTCAACGGCAGGGATTTGTTCGGCTGGTATACATATACCAAAAAGTACGGGAAGAACAACGATGCGGAAAACCAGTTTCTGGTAAAAGACGGCGCTCTGCATTTCGACGGCGAACCGATGGGTTATATCTACACAACCGGTTCATATCGTGACTATTATCTTAAAATCGTGTTTCGCTGGGGCGAAAAGAAATATCCCCCGCGCGAAGACAGGCCGCGCGACAGCGGCGTGATGTATCATTTTCCCGATACGGCGAAAAACGCCCTCTGGCCTGTGTCCGTCGAATGTCAGATTCAGGAAGGAGACTGCGGAGATTACTGGCTGGTAGGCGGAACTACAGCCGACTCGCCGAACAAAGGCGTCCGGGAAGGTTCGCAGGGAAGATTCATCCGCTCGGCCAACTTCGAAAATCCTGCACCGGAATGGAACACCATCGAAGTGATATGCTACGACGACAAGTCGGAACATTACGTGAACGGACATCTGGTAAACCAGGCATACAACCTGAGCGTCACCGAAGGAAGAATACTGCTGCAACTCGAAGCCTCCGAAATTTTCTATAAAACGGTCGACCTGCTGCCGCTCAGGTAAGCGAGTGACGGGATTATGAATGAACATACAACTTCTTATTAATCAAAAGAAATGAAACGTATCAACTTATTCTTATTTACAATGATTGCCTGTGGCATGCTTTCGTGCACGGGCAACAGGGGGCAGCAGGGTCAGGATGCACGGGACAGTGCGGAAGACTCTGCCGAACAGACTGCTGCAAATACCGAAACTCCGTCCGACGACAGGGGATACATCGTCAATGTCGGCGACATTGCGCCCGATTTTACGATGACAACGACTGCCGGCGAGACGGTCAAACTGTCCGATCTGCGCGGCAGGGTGGTGATGCTGCAGTTCACGGCAAGCTGGTGTGTCGTATGCCGAAGGGAAATGCCTTTTATCGAAAAGGATATATGGCTGAAGCACAGGAATAATCCGAAATTCGCCCTGTACGGCATCGATCGCGACGAGCCGAAGGAAACCGTCGATGAATTTGTGAAGCAGACAGGCGTAACCTATCCGATGGGACTTGACCCCGGCGCCGACATCTTCGCACTCTACGCCGAACGCAAGGCCGGCATCACGCGCAATGTGATTGTCGACCCCGAAGGACGCATTGTCTTGCTGACTCGCCTGTATGACACGGAAGAATTTGCATCAATGTGTGCAAAAATCGACGAACTGCTGGCGGATTGATTCTTCAAAAAACATGCATTTGGCAAAACCGTCACACACATGACAGGATTTATTTTTTTCGAAAGCTTTTTTTAACTTTTCGCGGCGCATCCCCGTTTTTTTTCGGAAATCAGACTGGGGGTATTTCAAATTGTCGTTTTTGTTCCGAAATTTTTAAACCACAAAGAGCACAAGGGTTTATCACAAGAAGCACAAAGCAGACATAGTGTCTCTTGTGTAAAAACTTTGTGTCCCTTGTGGCTAAAAATAATAGGAAAATACCATAACCGGACAATCAATGCGACAATTTGAATTGCACCCATCAGATTCTTTTATTTGCGGAATTGAGGAAAAAACCGTATTTTTGTCCCCCAAAAATTGATAAATTTACAGCATTATGAAAAAAGTATTTCTTGGAATAGACCATCCGGCAATCGCAGCCGACGATACAGACACGCTGAGCAAGTGGTATTGCAACGTACTGGGTTATGAGGTACACATACGCACGGACAAACCCATTTATCTTATCAAATCGCCCGACGGCACGCTTATCGAAATCATGCCAAAGGACGACACGGCGCGCCCGGCACGAAACACCTGCACGCCAGGCCTGTCACATCTGGCCTTGCGCGTTTCGGATTTTGAAGCGGCCGAGGCTGCTTTGGACAGGCATGGCGTCGCATGGGAAGGCGCCGAATTTGAAGCGGTTGGCGGAGGACGCATCCGCAATTTCACCGACCCCGAAGGCAATCTGCTACAGATAGTGCAGCGCTGAAACAACGTGTAATTCGCAACTATGCCGCTAAACCTGCCTGAAAATATTCCGGCCATCGACTTGCTGAAGAAGGAGCATATCTTTGTGATGGACTCGCTACGCGCGTCGGCACAGGATATTCGCCCCCTGCGCGTCGTGGCGCTGAACCTGATGCCCCTGAAGATTACGACCGAGACAGACCTGATCCGCCTCCTGAGCAATTCTTCGCTGCAAGTGGAACTGATATTTATGAAAATCAAGGAACATCGGCATAAAAACACACCCGTCGAACACATGCAGGCGTTTTACAAGGACTTCGACGAAATCAGAAACGACTGTTTCGACGGCATGATCGTCACGGGCGCACCCGTGGAGCAAATCCGCTTCGAAGAAGTAACCTACTGGAACGAACTGACTGCTATTCTCGAATGGGCGCGCACGCACGTCACCTCCACATTATATATATGCTGGGCGGCACAGGCCGGACTGTATCATTTCTACAACATACCCAAATACGACTTGCCGGCCAAAATGTTCGGCATTTTCAAACACAAAACCATCGACCCGTATCAGTCCATTTTCCGTGGATTCGACGATGAATTTTACGTCCCCCACAGCCGGCATACGGAAATACGGCGTGACGACATCCTGAAAGTCCACGGACTGAAACTGCTCTCCGAAAGCGAAGAAGCCGGCGTATATATGATTATGGCGCGAGGCGGACGCGAGTTCTATATCACCGGACACTCTGAATATGCTCCCAATACGCTTCACGAAGAATACATGCGCGATTTAAGCAGAAAATTGCCCATTTCGATACCCGTCAACTACTATCAGGACGACAATCCCGACAATCCGCCCGTCGTGCGATGGCGTTCACATGCCAATCTGCTGTTCACAAACTGGCTGAATTATTACGTATATCAGGAAACTCCATACCGGCTCGACGATATACCGAAACTGGGCGATTTGGAACAGAATCAAGTCTGAATGTGAGAAAAATGTACGAATGATACGCCCATGATATCTGTCTACCCTATCGAACTGCTATCGCCCGCCAAAGATTTAACCTGCGGCGTGGAAGCCATTCGCCACGGAGCAGATGCCGTGTATATCGGCGCACCGAGATTCGGCGCACGCGCAGCGGCAGGAAACACGGTCGACGACATTCGCCGGCTGTGCGACTTCGCCCATCCGTTTAACGCGCGCATTTATGTAGCGCTGAATACGATACTGAAAGATAACGAACTGAAGGACGCTGAACGGATGATACACCAACTCTACCGCGCCGGAGCAGATGCACTGATCATACAGGACATGGGCATTACGCGGCTCGACCTGCCGCCCATCCCGCTTCATGCCAGTACGCAGGCCGACATCGCGACGCCCGAAAAAGCGCGCTTCCTCTGCGAAACCGGTTTTGCACGGCTCATTCTGGCGCGCGAACTGACACTGGACGAGATGGTAACGATTCACCGACAGACACCTGTCGAACTGGAAGCGTTCGTGCACGGCGCACTGTGCGTCAGCTACAGCGGACGCTGCTACCTGAGCGCCGCACTGAGCGGACGAAGCGCCAACCGGGGCGAATGCGCACAACCCTGCCGTCTGCCATACACGCTCTCCGATGCGAACGGGCAAACCGTCGCCGCAGGCAAACACCCCCTGTCGCTCAAAGACCTGAACCGGGCAGACGAACTGGAAAACATGATGCAGGCAGGCATCTCTGCATTCAAGATTGAAGGACGGCTGAAAGATACCTCATACGTAAAAAACATTACGGCGTTTTACCGGAAAAAGTTAGATGCACTGTTCGCCCGGAACCGGACGTTTTGCCGCTCGTCGGCAGGAACGGCAACATACACCTTCGAACCGCAGCCCGAAAAAAGCTTCAACCGCGGATTTACATCCTTCTATCTGCATGGAAGGACACCGGACGTGACATCGTTCGAAACACCCAAATCAATCGGCGAACCTGTCGGAAAGGTAAAAAATGCAGATGCCGGTTCGTTCACGCTCACAACAAAAAAACGGCTGCACAACGGCGACGGATTCATTTTCAAAAACAGCCTCGGCGTATGGGAAGGCGTTCGCGCCAACCGCGTGGAAGGCAGCCGCATCTACCCGTTGAAGAATCATTCGCTCCGTCCGCAGACGGCGGTTTACCGCAACTTTGACAAGGCGTTCGATGACCTTCTGTCCAAACCCTCCGCCGAACGCAAACTCGACGTGAAACTGGAACTGCGCGACACGTCTTTCGGCCTGACGCTTTCGGCAACCGACGAAACGGGCGCCGGAGCAGTCGTCGTCCGAACCTGCGAAAAAGAAACCGCACGTACGAATCCGTACGAAAACATACGGGCACAATTGTCGAAACTGGGAAACACGCTGTTCCGGGCAGACGAAATCGTCGTCGACATGAGCCGGCAATGGTTCATCCCGTCTTCGCTGCTTGCCGGGATGCGGCGGGATGCAATTGACAAACTGCTTCAGGTGAAGCGTATTCAATACAGGCGAGCAGCGGCGGGAATCGACAATCCGGCAGCTGCTTATCCCGAACGGAACCTTGACTGCACGGCAAACGTCGCCAATGTCGAAGCGGCAGCGTTTTATCGTGCACACGGTGTGGAATCCATCGCGCCCGCATACGAACTGAAGCCGCAGCGAGGCATCCCTCTGATGCATACCAGGCACTGTTTGCATTACAGCCTGGGATGGTGTCCATCGCATCACAGCAGCACGCTTCCGTACAAAGAACCGCTTTATCTCGTACACGGCCATACAAGGCTGCGGCTGCAGTTCGACTGCAAGGCTTGCCGGATGATGGTCTACGATGAATGACTGAATAATTGAGTAACTGAATAACTGATTTTTGAACTTTTTATTATGAATAGAATTTGTAAATTATTTGGAATACGTTACCCTGTCGTGCAGGGTGGAATGGTATGGTGCAGCGGCTGGCGACTGGCTTCTGCGGTGAGTAACGCCGGTGGACTGGGTCTGCTGGGCACCGGTTCGATGCATCCGGATGTGTTTCGCGAACATGTCCGCAAATGCAGGGCGGCAACGGATAAACCGTTTGGAGTGAACATCCCCCTGACGTATCCGGAGATGGAGACCCTGACCCAAATCGTGGTGGAAGAAGGCGTAAAGATCGTTTTTACTTCGGCCGGCAATCCCAAAACATGGACAGGCTTCCTGAAAAAACATCATATCACGGTGGCGCACGTCGTAAGCAGTTCGAAGTTTGCGGCGAAGAGCGAAGAAGCCGGGGTCGACGCCATTGTAGCCGAAGGCTTTGAAGCAGGCGGACACAACGGGCGCGAAGAAACGACAACCCTCTGCCTGATACCTGCCGTACGCCGCGTAACAAATCTCCCGCTCCTGGCGGCAGGCGGAATCGGCACGGGCGAAGCCATCCTCGCCGTTCAGGCACTGGACGCCGACGGCGTACAGATCGGAACACGCTTTGCACTTACGCGCGAGAGTTCGGCGCACGAACGTTTCAAACAACTGTGTCTGAGCCTGTGCGAAGGCGATACGAAACTGCTGCTGAAAAGCCTCTCCCCTACCCGACTCGTAAAAGGCGATTTCCGGACGGCAGTAGAAGAACTGGAAGCAAAGGGCGCCTCGACCGACGAACTGCGCAGCCTGCTGGGCAAGGAACGCGCGAAAAAAGGTATCTTCGAAGGCGAACTGCATGACGGCGAACTGGAAATCGGACAAGTCGCATCCCTGTTTCACGAAATGCAAAGCGTGGATGAAGTGATGAAAGACCTGATCGACGGATACAACAGAGCGGTTCGTAATATCCGGGAGAATCATATATTTTAGAATGCAGTTTTTTGAGTGCAGAATAAAAAACACACTCTTTCGGATAAAAGACAGGATTCTCTACCCGCTTGGACGAGGTTCTACCCCGTTCGATTTATTCTGCAGGTTCTACCTGCGTGTGAGGTGGAATCTCACAGGATAGGCCGGACAGGGTAGAACCTTGTCCGAACGGGGCTTACTTAGTCATTGTTTTTCCGACAACACCTTAACGGACAATGACAAAATCACTCAATTTTTCTTATTGAAAAGTTTCTTTCCGCATTTCTTTAACAATTGCTGTCCAGCAAGCTTCCCGTTCGATCCCCGAATTTTCGGCTAAAGGATTCTGCGAACTCAAACTGATACACTTTCCTTTATATGCAGCCTGAAATCTGGCAAAATCCGAAGTTTCCCAATCGCATGGACGGATAATAATTGAAATTAACTTTTTACCCTGTTCCATGGCTTTCTTTACTTCTATCCGGCGGCAGTAGTCGGAATTAAGAAAATCGACGCTGACCAAACACACCATAATATCGCACTCGTCGATTTCCTTTTTAATGGTTGCGTCCCAATCGGCGCCCAACTCAATGTTGCTACATACAAAGGGCTTTTCGATTAATCTATTGTCCTGCAATCCTTTTGTGTGCTTAATAAATTCATCCTTGTATTTTTCGTCTATCGACGAAAACGAAATAAATATTTTCTTATTCATACTTTTTATATTATTATTGTTACTAAAAATTCTATACAACTCTACTTCTTGGGTATCACCACCGGGATTTTTTTTCAAATTACCGGCTTTATCCAGCGTGTAAGCAGGAATCGTCGAACTTCTGGTATTATTCAAATTCGTGGGGTCTATGAAAAATTTCCCGTCCACAGAGATATACATGTCTTCGGGATAGTCAATACTACTGCGATCGTCCCTTTTTGTGTCATGATAAAGGTCTATTATATCAAGAAAAATAGTCCTTGCTGTTTTTGGCAGATCCGATTTCGACTCTTCCCGTAACGGATTGATATAAACAGATATGGTCAACTGCGAAAAATCAAGTTTAATCCAAACCCCAAACTTGCTTTGATAAGTGAACACTATCTGGTCACGCCAGAATGCTTTTGCATCCGGATTGCCTCCATACAAACATATCAGTTGATTAATCAATCCGAACGGAATAAAATACCGAAATTTCAAAACGAAACAAGGTTTTGAGTGTTGAGCGATATGCAGTTGGTAATTTTGATCGTCCGGAGACGACAACCGTAAATATCCCGGAACAATATATCTTGCTCCCTGCCTGTTTTTCTCGTCATAAAAAATCACCTTTTCCAAACGTAGCATTTCTATGATTTTTTCATCACTGCATAACTTTTCGAACTTTTCTTTGGCAATAACGCCATGCTCCTCTTGCATTTTATCTTTAGGCAAAATATGGTCATGTATATAT
>JAISXP010000176.1 GCA_031270465.1 Tannerella sp.
ATTGGCTGCTGTTCGTCATCCTCTCTGTGGTGCTGCTCCTCATTGTCATTTTCCAATCCTGTGAGCAAAAACAACCAGCTGCACCACAGCTAACACAGGAACAATTACAACGCAAGCAAGTTGTGGATAGCCTGACAAAGGTGACAAAGATATTGGAGCTAAGACGCGACAGCTTAAAAACAATAGAAGAACACGAGGCGAACTTGAGCCGTAAGATAATAAAAACCATCAACGCGGACAACGAACTGTTGGTGGACGTTATGCTGAAAACCCTCGTGGCAACGCAACCGAGAGACACAGTATCTGAGCGCTGGTATCCCATTTGGTACATGATCAACGAACATATTTATCATGTTGCACCACCATCTATCGCGCCACCGTTGAAACCACGTGAACCCGATTTGGTCATCTACATTATCAATTTTAAAGAAAAAACCGTCGATAAAGTGAGGATGGTCAATCCGCCGAACACTAACGACATGCGTAGTATATTCCTCGATTCTATCGCAGGTTATAAAAGAGAACATACACTCACAGGTGATTTCGATGGAGATGGACGACAGGACGTTTTTGATCTGCGTGATGACGATCGCTCAAAACGTTCAAAACGCATTCCTTTTTTTTCACAGGAAACCTATCAACTTCCGTGGGGATACTTCATCCACAACGAAGGAGACCTCGATGGAGATGGCGCAGATGAGATTGCTTTTTATGGCAGCATTATGAACATGGGGCGTTATCATGTATGGTCGTTGAAAAACGGAATATGGAAATACCGGTTAGGTGTTGGCCTCACATCAGATATGAGGGCAGTAGGAATAGCACCGGTTAGAAAACACCCTACGAAAAAAGGATGGGCGCGCATTCGAACAATTGGGCCAGTTCGATCATCCTCAGATGTCGTATATGTGGAAGAAAAGGACATCAATCTAAGAGAATAAGTAACAAATTCATAAAATCTACAAAATTATGCAAACGCGAAATGAAAAAATAAGAAAAGGAACAGAACGGGGACACGAACTCCTGATGCGATACAAAAAGGACTTAGAACAGTTCGTTAATGAAATAGATGCGTACAATCCGAAAAGCGCAGACAACGGATATTCAGATGATGAATTTGTGAACATGCCTCCGAATTACGGATTGGCTAAATCTTTGAACGGCTGTGCATGGAGGTGATCTTCGCCGTCTGTTGCATATTCCGGATGTAGGGTGGTAAAGGCTTCCCAGAGCGCGTCTTTCGGCAGGGGGGCTGTTATGCGGGTTTCTTCGCCTTTGACGGGATGCGGAAATTTGATTTGCCATGCGTGGAGATGGATGCCTCCGTCGGGATTGGAACGGGGATAGCCGTATTTCAGGTCACCGCGGACAGGACAACCGATGGCTGCCAGCTGGCAGCGAATTTGGTGGTGTCGTCCTGTTTCAAGGTCTATTTCCAGCAGATGATAGCGATCGGATGAAGCGACATGCCGGTAGTGGAGTATGGCCGGCCGGGTGTTGGGGCGTTCCTTTGCGAAGGCATACGAACGGTTTTTCTTGGTATTCCGCTCTATGTAGTGTACTAATGCGTCGTTTTCCTTTGGTGGAGGGTTTTTTACGATAGCCAGGTAGGTTTTCCGGATTTCTTTTTGCTGAAACATCCTGTTGATGCGCACCAGCGCCTTGGAAGTGCGTGCAAACATTACGGCGCCACTCACAGGGCGGTCTATGCGGTGGGCTACGCCTAAAAAGACTTCACCCTGCTTATGGTATTTTTCTTTCAGATAAGTCTTCACTGCCTGCTCCAGCGACACATCGCCCGTCGGGTCGGCCTGTACGATCTCTCCACAATATTTATTGATGATAATCAGATGATTGTCTTCGTAGAGAACCTTATTTTCGATGTTCATTTTTTACGTTGGAGGCTCCCCCTCAATACTGTTCTTTTTCGTTGGGGAAATTACCGGAACGGACGTCGTGGATGTACTGTTGCACTGCGCCGGTGATTTCTTCGTAGAGATTCAGGTAACGGCGGAGGAAACGCGGTGAAAATTCGTTGTTCAGTCCCAGCATGTCCTGCAATACCAGTACCTGTCCATCGACGTGTCCTCCTGCGCCGATGCCGATGAGCGGGATTTTCAGTTCTTTTGCTGTTTTTTCGCCCAGTGCGGCGGGTATTTTTTCCAGTACGATGCCAAAACATCCGAGGTCTTCAAGCAGATGTGCGTCGGAAAGCAGTTTGGCGGCTTCGGCTTCGTCCTGAGCGCGTACGGCGTAGGTGCCGAATTTATTGATGGATTGCGGCGTCAATCCCAGATGTCCCATCACGGGGATGCCTGCACTGAGGATGCGTGTTACCGATTCGCTGATTTCGGCGCCTCCTTCGAGTTTCACTGCCGCAGCCCCGGTTTCTTTCATGATCCGGATGGCAGAAGCCAGCGCTTCCTTTGAATTACCCTGGTATGAGCCGAAAGGGAGATCGACCACTACCAAAGCCCTTTTAACGCCCCGTACTACTGCTGCGGCATAGTTGATCATTTCATTCAGCGTGATGGGCAGCGTGGTGTCGTAACCGGCCATTACGTTGGCGCCGGAATCGCCCACCAATACTACGTCCACTCCTGCATGGTCGAGTATCCGCGCCATGGAATAATCGTAAGCGGTGAGTACGGTGATTTTCTCGCCTTTGAGCTTCATGGCGCTCAAGACATGGGTGGTTATTTTTCTAACGTTTTGGTGTATGGACATACGATGTCAGGATGACTATTTTTTCAGTTCGATTTTAACGCTTCCCACTGTGGTTCCGTCGGAGAATATTTTTATTTCGTACAGGCCGGCAGTCATACCGTTGTTATCGGAAAATACGCAGACTTCGATGTCTCGGTTTTCGTATTCGATGTTGCGTTTATCGGTATATACCAGCGTTGCGCCGTCCTGTGCGGTGAAAGTGTTGTTGTCCGAACCGGTCATCACCTGCCGGTCTGGTTTGATGACCTGTATGTAAAAGAGCCGTTCGCCTGCTGCCGCTACCTGATTTTCGCGTACGGTGAAGCAGGTTTTCAGTCGTTTGATGTTTTTCACTCGTTGGGTTTCCTTGCTGCGGTTGTTCAATCCTTGTACGGTGATGTCGGAAATGGAGAGTATTTGCGCTTTTTGAACGGTGCCGGTCAGTTTTTCCTTGTCTTCCGTTAGCCGTAGGCTTTGTTCTTTTTCTTGCGACAGGGAGGCGGTCAGTTCCTCTTTTTCCGTCAGTAATGCCTGATTGCGGGCGTTAAGCGAATCCACTTTTGCAAACAGCCCTTTCAGTACTCCGCGCAACGAGGACAGTTCTTTTTGGTATGTTTTGATTTTATATTCGTTATCGGCTTGGATTTGCAGTAATCTTGTGATTTTTTCCTGCTGTTCCTCCGCCAGATGCTGTAAACTGTCGTTATCGGTCTTCAGTGTACCAAATTCGTTTTGCAGCTGGGTTAAATCCTGTTCCAGCGCATTTTTTTGCTGTTCGAGGAAGGTTTGTACGGTAGCGGCGTTGCGTTTCACTTCGAAATATTTGTAAATGGCAACTCCTGCGGCGGCAGCTACTATCAATGTGATGATAATCAATAAAATAAGGCCGCCTTTTCCGGATTTTTTTTGTTCGTTATTCATGTTGTTTTAAATTTAGAATGTTTAGATATGTGTTTTTATTTTAATTCGAATTTGGTATTTCCCAACAAATAGCCGTCGCAATATATTTTTATTTCGTAAGTGCCGGCTGTTTCGCGGTTGGCGTTATCCGAGAAAATACACACTTCGAGGTCTTTGTTTTCGTATTCAACCGAACGTTTATCCGTATATACCGTTTCATTACCGTCGTATGCGGCAAAAACGTCGTTGTTTTTGTTGGCGATCACTTGTTTGTTGGGTTTAATGATTTGCACATAAAAGAGCCTTTCTCCGGTTTCTGCCACCTGATTGGCGCGCACGGTGAAGCAGGTTTTTAACTTTTCCACGTAGCGTATTCGCTGGGTTTCTTTTCCTCGATTGTTCAACCCCACTACCGTAATATCCGAAATGGAGAGAATCTGCGCTTTCTGCACCGTGGTGGCAAGTTTTTCCTTGTCTTCCGACAGTCTTGCCCGCTGTTCCCTTTCCTGAGACAGCGACCGCGTAAGTTCTTTCTTTTCCTGGGTAAGCAACAGGTTTCTCGTGTTCAGCGAATCGACCTGTACGATGTAACTTTTCAGCACTTCGCGTAATGACGCAAGTTCTTTCTGGTACGTTTTGATTTTATATACGTTGTCGGCCTGAATGTTCAAAAGTTTGGTGATCCTTTCCTGTTGCTCCGTCGCCAGATGTTGCAAACTGTCATTATCGGTCTGCAGAGCGCCAAATTCACCCTGTAATTGTGTCAAATCCTGTTCCAGCGTGTTTTTTTGCTGCTCAAGAATCGCTTGTGTGTCGGCAGAGACCTGTTTCAGGTCGCCGTATTTGAAAATCAGAATCCCCACTCCTGCAACCAGCATAAGAATGATGATAATCAGAAGGATAAAAATGCCTTTGGGCGATTTTGCCTGCCCGATGATCGTATGGTTATCTTCCATATTTTATCATTTTTAAGTAATGAAATAAAAGAACAAAGTTAATATTAAATTCTTAATTACACACTAAGTGATAAAAATTAAGTTGTACAGCGACCGCAGTTCGGACATCCAAAGGAGCTAAAACCCTATTTTTCGTATATTTGAAGGGTTTACGGCAAGCGCAAAAACAGGGCGTCCCGTCATTCACAGATTTTGATATCTTTGATATACAGTTGGACGGTTGTCTTTCCTCTGAAAGTGTTTTCATCGATGGTATAGCAGATGTCGAAGGGTTTCCCGCTACGGATGGCGTTGTAATGGCCGGCCAGTTGAAATCCGATGGCGGGGAAACACAAGTCGGGTTGTTTTTCCGAATACACGTCGAGTTTCAGATGTTCGCCGTTCTTGCCGACTAATTTTGCATTGCCGTTGTCTTTTACGGCGCGTGTCAGAAAGACAGGGTGCATGTTCCGGGGGCCGAATGGTTGAAATTGCTTGAGGATACGGAGGAATTTAGGGGTAATGGCGGCGAAACCGGTCTCAGCGTCGATGAGGACGGAGGGGATCAGTTGTTCTTCCCTGATCGTGGCTGCCACCGTATCTTCAAACCGCCGGCTAAATTCGGCGATATTTTCTTTTTTGAGGGTCAGGCCGGCCGCATACCTGTGTCCGCCGAAGTTTTCCAGCAGGTCGCTACATGTATCAATGGCGGCATACAGGTCGAATCCTTCTACCGATCGTGCCGAGCCGTTGGCAAAATCGCCCGATTGCGTGAGAATTACCGTGGGGCGGTAGTATGTTTCAATCAGTCGCGAAGCCACGATTCCTATTACGCCTTTGTGCCATGAGGGATCGTAAAGCACGGTTGTTTTCCGGTGTTTTGTTTCCGGATTTTCTGCCAGTTTTTCGAGCGCTTGCTGGGTGATGTTTGCGTCAACGTTGCGACGGTTTTCGTTAGAGTCATTGATTTCCGCACTGAAGCGGGAAGCTTCTTTTTCGTTGTCGGAAATGAGCAGCTCAACGGCTTGTCTGCCCGATTTCATTCTTCCGGCAGCATTGATTCGCGGGCCTATTTTGAAAACGATATCGTCTGTTTGTACTTTTATCTTTCCTTCGTCGGGAGCGGTTTCGGCGCTTTCCATTCGGGATACGCGCATGATGGATTTCAGTCCCGTCGAAGGATTTTCATTCAGTTTTTGAAGTCCCAACGCTGCCAGTATGCGGTTTTCGCCGTCCATCGGAACGATGTCGGACGCAATGCTGACCGCCACCAGATCGATGTACTGGAATACTTCGTCCATGGGAATTTTGTTCGCTTCGGCAAAAGCCTGCAACAATTTGAATCCTATTCCGCAACCCGACAGTTCCTTGTAGGGGTATTCACAGTTGGGGCGTTTCGGGTTGAGAATGGCAAAAGCAGGCGGCAGTTCTCCTCCCGGGTTGTGATGGTCGCACACAATGAAGTCTATTCCCATTGCGGCGGCGTAACGTATTTTTTCCACTGCCTTGATGCCGCAGTCCAAGCAGATGATCAGCGTGCATCCCTTTTCCTTTGCGGTATCAATTCCCTTGAAAGATACGCCGTAACCCTCGGTGTAGCGGTCGGGGATGTAAAAATCGACATGGGAACTGCGCGTTTTCAGAAAGGAATATACCATTGCCACGGAGGTAGTTCCGTCCACGTCGTAATCGCCGTACACCATGATTTTTTCCCGATTCTGTATGGCGCAGGCGATTCTGCTTACTGCTTTTTGCATGTCTTTCATCAATGCCGGTTGATGCAATTGCTCACAGGAGGGTCTGAAGAAGTTTCTGGCGCTTTCAAATTCATTTATTCCTCTCTGTGCCAGAATGATAGACAGCAAGTCATCTACCCACACCGTTTCCGAAAGATGTTTCCTGACGGCGATGTCCGGCAAAGGTTTTACGATCCAGTTTTTATGATACATGGGTACTAATAGGCTCGTTTGTTCTTTCCTTCGATATAATTAATGAACGCATTGGTCACGACTTTATTTCCTCCGGGCGTTGGGTAATCGCCGGTGAAATACCAGTCGCCGGTGTCATTGGGGCAAGCTTTGTGCAGGTTTTCAATTGATTGATAGATAATTTTTATTTCGGCTTTGATGGAAGAGGTTTTCAGCATTTGAGCGATTTTTTCTGATATTTCATGGGCAGTAAAAGGTTTGTAGATTTCTTTTACATGATTTTCCATTTTTGCCGCCGGCCATTGTTCCTGTGCTTTGCATCGGTTATAGACTTCATTAATAACAGATGATTTGCCTGTTTCTTTCAGCAGTTCGATGGCCGCCTGAAAAGCGACAAATTCGTTCAGTTTGGCCATGTCGATGCCGTAACAATCGGGATAGCGTATCTGTGGAGAGGAGGAAACGAAGATGATTTTTTTGGGTCCCAAGCGGTCGAGGATGCGGATGATGCTCAGTTTTAGTGTTGTTCCCCGCACGATGGAATCGTCGATGATGACCAGACTGTCGATGCCCTTGCGGAGTGTGTCGTAGGTGATGTCGTACACGTGTCCTACCATGCTGGCGCGGTTTTTATCCTGCGTGATAAAGGTTCTCAACTTGGCATCTTTGATGGCTACTTTTTCTATTCGGGTGTGCACGTCCATGATTTTGTTGAGGCGGGCAGGCGTCAGTTGGCTGCCTGCTTCGAGAATCAGTTTTTTCTTTTTCTCGTTCAGGTATTCGTTGGCGGCTTCCACCATTCCCAAAAAGGCGATTTCTGCGGTATTGGGGATATAGGAAAAGACAGCTGTTTCGAGATTGTGCCGGATGGCCGGCAGTATTTCCGGGATCAGCAGGCGTCCCAGCAGTTTCCGTTCCTTGTAGATGTCCTTGTCGCTACCGCGTGAGAAGTAGATGCGTTCAAACGAGCAGGATTTCCGTTTGTGCGATGGCTGTATCATTTCTTCGGTAACTGTTCCATTCGCTTTGACAATAACAGCATGTCCGGGAGTGATTTCTTGCACCTGTTCCGAGTCGAGGTTGAAAACGGTTTGGATGACAGGCCGTTCGGATGCTACTACCGCTACTTCGCTGTCATGATAATAATAAGCCGGACGAATGCCGGAGGGATCGCGGTAAAAGAAGGCATCACCGTGTCCGATGATGCCGCTGATGACAAATCCTCCGTCCCATTTTTTGCTGGATTCGGCCAAGATGTCCTTAATGTTGATATTTTCGGCTATCAGTTGCGATATCCCTTCGTTTTCATGCCCCTTTTTTTTGAAGATATCGAACAGGCGCTGGTTTTCGCGGTCGAGGAAATGTCCGATGTTTTCGAGCATGGTCACTGTGTCGGAGTATCCGGTTGGGAATTGTCCTAATTCAATCAGAATATTAAACAGGGTATCGACATTGGTCAGGTTGAAGTTGCCTGCCAGAATCAGTGTACGTGTTTTCCAATTGTTTTGCCTTATGACGGGATGGATGGCTTCCAGCGAGTTGTCGCCGTATGTGCCGTATCGCAGATGTCCCAGGTAAATTTCCCCTGCAAAGGGTATTTCGCTTTTCATCCAGACCGGATTGTTGAGCAGCTCCGGAGTATGCTTGCCCACTTTGTTGATAGCCGAATATATGCTTTTGAATAAGGCATCCAGCGGCGTTGGTTTGATGCTGCGTTCTCTCGCAATGAATTCGTGACCGGGCGACATTCCGATCTTCACACATACGGCTCCTGCTCCGTCCTGTCCGCGATTCCGCTGCTTTTCCATCATCAGATGCAGTTGTTCCAAGCCATACAAACAACTTCCATACTTAAACTGGTAATATTCGAGCGGTTTTAAAAGCCTGACAAAGGCTATTCCGCATTCGTGCTGTAACTGATCTATCATAAATAAATTACTGAATAATAAACGGATTCCGGCATTAATTAATATTGATACTGCTGTTGACGATAAATGCACTGGGATATTTCCTGACAATCTGTTTCAACAGGTACAGTGCGTTGGTTTTGGTGCGAAAATCTCCTACAAATATCTGGAAATTAGGCTCATTGTATTGTTCATAGGCGCGTTGGCCGGGAAAACTGTTCAGAAAATCGTCTTTCACGGCGTAAGCTTTTCCACGGGCTGCCTGCCCCGACTGGGAGAAAATACGTATCCGGTAACCCTGTACGTTTTTTTGCAGCCGGTTGTTGGCAATCTGCATCGACAGCAATTCTTCTACCTGTTTCGGATGGTGCAGTCCGATCCGGCGATCGTTCTCAATGTCGGCATATATCTGTAAAGGATAGTCTTGTGCCGTTAAGACTGTAACCATAGCCGACATAAAAATCATGCTCAGGAAAGATTTCTTGTTTAAATTCAGCAACATACGAAAGAATTGAGTTGATATTTACTGTTGCAAATTTAATATTAAATTTTGGAAAAACGGTTTATTATTTTTAGACATGGGAAATAAAAAGGGTTTATAAAGGATGTTATGCTATGCGTTTTCGGTGTTTTTCGTCCACCGCAGGCTTAGCGAATTGAGCACTACCGAAACGGAACTGAGCGCCATCGCTGCGCCGGCCATTCCCGGGTGAAGGAATCCGAGCGCCGCCACCGGCAGCATGGCCACATTGTAAACAAACGCCCAGAAGAGGTTTTGCCTGATTTTCCGGACGGTTTTTTTCGACAGCCTGATGGCAAACGGCAACAGTGTCAAGCTGTTTCGCATGAGAATCACGTCGGCGGCTTCAATGGCGATATCCGTTCCGGCGGCTATGCTAATCCCGACATCGGCAGCAGCCAGCGCCGGCGCATCATTCATGCCGTCGCCCATCATCGCTACCCTTTTGCCTTCCTTTTTCAGCGTTTCGATATGTGCCGCCTTCCCGTCGGGCATCACTTCTGCCATTATCCTGCCGATGTTCAGGCGCTGTCCCACGATGGCAGCCGATCGGCGGCTGTCGCCCGTCAGCATTGCCGTAGCGATGTTCATGCCGTGCAGGGCGTCGATTACTTCCCTTGCTTCGTCCCTGATCCTGTCTGCAACGGCGGCTATGGCAACCGGCCTGTCGTCCATGGTCATCAGGACGGGGGTTTCTCCCTGCTGTTCGATGGAAGAAAAGCGCTGTTGCACGGTTTCAGGTAGCTGACAGTTGTCGAACAGGCGCCGGGTGCCGACCAGCAGGGTGGCGCCCTCATAGACAGCCCTGATACCCTTGCCGGGAATGGCTTCGAAGAAGTCGGGGGATAGAATGTCGCTGTTGAGTTCGCCGGATGCACTTTTAAAGATGGCCTGTCCCAGCGGATGTTCCGAATGTTTTTCGGCTACGGCAATCATCAGCAGCAGGTCGCTGCGTTTGCCGTCCAGCGGGTCAAAACGGGTCATCACCGGTTGTCCTTCCGTCAGGGTTCCCGTTTTGTCGAATACCAGCGCCTGTATCCTGCTGAGGCCTTCCAGCGCATCGCCTCCTTTGAAGAGTATCCCATTTTCGGCGGCTTTGCCGGTTCCCGTCATGATGGCTGTGGGGGTAGCCAGCCCCAGTGCGCAGGGACATGCGATGACCAGTACCGCCACCGCACTCACAACGGCATGGTTCAGCTGTCCGGCAAGCAGCAGCCATGCGGCAAAGCTAACAGCGGAAATCAGTATCACGACAGGCACAAATATTCCTGCCGCCTTGTCGGCAATATGCTGTATGGGCGCTTTGCCGGCCTGTGCATCTTCCACCATGCGTACAATCTGCGAAAGCATGGTCTCTTTTCCTGTTTTTACAACAGTGAAGAGGATGGCGCCATTCCGGTTGACAGTGCCTCCCACCACGGTATCGCCGGCGGCTTTCTCAACGGGCAGCGGTTCCCCGGTCATCATGGATTCGTCAACCGATGTCTGTCCTTCCGCAATGATCCCGTCGGCGGGGATTCTCTCTCCCGGACGCACTACGACCGTATCTCCTGCTTGCAGGTCTTCGATCGGCACTTCCGCCTCTCCGTTTTCACGTATCACCCTGGCAACGGGCGGCTGCAGTTTTTTCAGTTTCCTCACCGCATCGGATGTCCGTCCTCTGGCGACGGCTTCCAGCGTCTTTCCCAACAGTACGAAGGTGATGATCATGGCTGCCGATTCAAAATAGAGATGCGGTTCGTCCTCGGCGGAAAAAAAGAGGTTGAACAGGCTGTAAAAAAAGGCGGCTGAGGTGCCCAGCGCTACCAGCACGTTCATGTCGGCGCTGTGAGCACGCAATGCGTAAAAGGCTCCGCGATAGAAACGCATTCCTGTGACAAACTGTACAGGTATGGTCAGGAACATCTGTACCCTGCCCGAATGCAGAAATTCCAGCGCAGGGACGCAGATGTTCAACGCCATCAGTACCATTGACAGCAGGAGAGGCAGCGTGAAGGCGACAGCCAGAACAAGAGCGGCTACCAGCCTGCGAAAATCCGGGGAACGCCTGTCGGCGGGAAGGAGTTCAAATCCTAAACGGCAAACGGTGTGCATCAGTCGGGATTCGGTCATTTTGTCCGTGTCATACGACACCACCAGCTTCTCCAGCGCGAAATTGACACTGACGGATTCAATACCTGCCGTTGCCGACAAGGTTTTTTCGATTTTGACGGCACAGCTGGCGCAATGCATGCCCGACACCCCGTATCGTTTTTTTACTTTCATTCGTTGTTGAGATGGATTTGCAAGAATAATTCGTCTTCCCATCCGCTGTCTGTTTTCAGCCATTCTTTTTTTGTTCCGGAAAGGGAAAACCCGCTTTTTTCGAACAAACGGATGCTGATCGTGTTGCCTGCCGCGATGTTGCAATACAACTGATGCAGGAACAACACGTTTTTGCCGTAGTCGATCATCTGGCGGAGCGCTTCGGAGGCGAATCCCCGTTTCCGGTCGTCTTCCGCCGCAATCAGGATGCCTACGCCTGCCCTCCGGTGAACGGGATCGAAATCGAACAGGTCAACGGCGCCCACGGTACTCACCGATCCTTCCTTCGAATCAATCATCATCCTCAGTTGCCTGTTTGCCAGGATATTGCCTGGGTCGGACAGGAGGTACTGCTGTAGCTGCGCTTTGGAAAAAGGCGCAAGCGTATTGCTCACGCGCCATACGCTACGGTCGTTTTCCCAAATGTACAGGAGTGCAAGGTCTTCGGGTTCTACTGCTCTTAATGTGATCATACGCGATTCATGAAAAATGACGTTCTTTTTTTATCAGTTCATACGCACTGTTGATTTTCAGGAACTGTTCCCCGGCTACCGTTCCGGTCGCTTCGCCAAGACAGGTTACCTTGTCGGGATGATATTTTACGGCCAGCAGACGGTAAGCCTGCTTGATCTCTTTTACGGAAGCCTGCTGCCCGATGCCCAGTACCGCATAAGCGTTGTTGATGAAGGCGTTCTGTTGCCGTGATGGCGCGGCATGTTCGCGGCCAACGCCGAGATGGTCGGCTATGTCGTTCAATACCTGCTGTTCTGCTTCCGACACCTGACCGTCAATAGCAGCCAGTTCGAACAGGAAAAAAGCCAGTCTCGCACATTCCTGATGGTCGAGAAACCGTCGTACCTGTCGGCAGGCAGCCGGAACGGGCGGGTGCAGGGAAAGCAGCCCGCGCAACGTCAGCAACGCTTCTTTTTGCTCGGTGGCCCCGAAATTCTGCCGCAAGAAACGGTTGATACAATCCAGCTCCGACCGCAGCATTTTTCCATCGGCCTGTGCGACAACGACCATCAGCGTCAATAAGTTTATCGAAAAAGCGCCCAGTGAAGGCTTACGGGCATTCACAAAGGGATGGATGCGGATATTGTCGAAAACGGCGCCTATAATAAATCCTGCGATTCCGCCCGCAGGACCACCTGCCGCCCAACCCAACAAGCCGCCCACCCATCTTGCGAACTTGCGCAAATCAAAATGACTCGTTATCCATTTCAGCATAATAAATTATGAATACCGACAAAAATACATAAAATTTTTCACTTCCACTCTTCCCCACCCCAAAAATTTTTTAGAAAAAGGTTACCGGAAAGTTTCCGGCAGCAAAGCCGCATTTATTTCCACCCCGTCAAGCCATCATTATGATGAAAATAACCGTTTTTCAGGCATTCCGGCGGAACGGTATCATGTATCGCCGCTGAGATGGTGAAAACCTTTCCTCTGTAAATTTTTTTTTTCATTGCATGCACTTGGAAAACTGAAGTTTTTCATCTAATTTTGGGGTGTAAATGACAAACCGCTTTCGGTCGTAACAGCGGGAAAGGTGAAGGATTCCGAGTACGGCGGCCGGGAAAGGCAGATAGCGGCACGTTGAAAATATCCGAATAATATAATGAAACGCGGGAAATTGTTTTTATTGATCATATTGGCAGCAGTTATCGGCTGTCAGGCAGAAAAAGAGCCTGAATTATCCATCGAGGCCTGTTATCGGGTGAATTTGAGCGATTCGACTCTTATGACGGGCTGGTATTATGTTTCGGACAGTTGCGGGTTTGTCCGTCAACTGGACAAATCAGACGAATATTACACCCTATTTCCTGTAAAATATGGATATTAAAACACTATATACGAAGTATTTCATTCATACAATTTCAAGAGTGAATGTAAAATAGTTACAGTAGAATATAATTCCGAAAATTTTGGTAATTTCATAGTAGAATTATTTTTTGAAGGAAGTGTATTCAGAATAATTAACGATAGGGGTCAACTCTTTATTGATAAATACAATAAAGGTAAAGATTCATGGTATAATACTGATTTTTTATATTCCAGAGTAAGTGTAGATAATATAAAAGAAAGCCTTTATTTGGCTTTTGATTATATAAATTATAAAAGTTGATATTACACTTTGGGGATTTGTAGAGGATGAAAAAGGGACAATTAGTTTGTAGTATGGGAAACGCTTTTGGACATTTACGGAAAAGTGCGTACCTTTGCCGGACGTTCTTTGAGCGATTGTCCGTTCGGGTATCAGGGTCAGTATGAGGATAGTGAGACGGGATTGTATTATAATAGGTTTAGGTACTACGACCCAAGTTCAGGTGCATATCTGAGTCAGGATCCGATTGGACTTGCTGGAATAACCCGACACTCTGTGGGTATGTACATGATAATGCAACGCCTGCTTTTTCAATGATTTGGGCTTTGCCGTTGATTTTATTTCAACCGTAACATCGTGTTTGTATTTGTGCTATACTTCACACTCCCAAACGATTAAAACATTCCATCCCAAAGCAATAAATCTCTGCATCAGGAAAATAACCGTTTCGTATTTAGGTAAAACAATATCGGGTTTTCCGGGCAAATGCTTACCATGCATCCCACAAGTTCATTATATGACAGCGCAATTTATAACCGAGCATAGTATAAATTTCGCCGCAAAGGCAGCAAAAAAGATTCATTCCCTAATAAAAGAGATTTTCATTCCCTCGCTTACATTCCGGTAGCCTTCGACAATCAGTTGGTCGCCAGCCGACAGTCCTTCGCTGACGGTCACGCCGTTGCCGCTCAACTTGCCGGGCGTAACGTAGCGGCGGCGGGCAACGCCGTTGTCGGCAAGCCACACAAAACGCTTTCCCTCCGGCGAAGTTTGCACCGTCCGGTTGGGAATGACAATGTCTGCCTGCACTTCGTCGCGTTTCAGGGATACTTTGCAAACCATGCCGGGCATCAGCCTCGACTGCGGATTGCCGATGCCGATTTTTACCTCATAAGTGTGCGATATGGGGTTGGCAGAGATGCCTTTCAGTTCGACTTTTCCGGTAAAGGTGTCGCTGTTAAGCGCGGGGACTTCTATCCTTGCGTCCCGGCCGACGGCAATATCGCCGATTTCGCTTTCGGGAACGGAGATTTTCACGTTTACCCTGTCCACCGTAACCAGCTTGAACGCAGCCACGCCGGGCATCACATTAACGCCTGGCTCAATCGAGCGGCTGGCGACAATGCCGCTGCGCGGTGCATACAGCCGGCAGTCGTCGAGGTTTTTACGCGCAATTTCCACCATCGATTTAGCCTGCTGCAAACCGGTTTCCACTTCCACAAACTTGATGTCGGGAAGACTGCCGTTGGTATGCAACTTCGCCAAACGGTCGTAGGCGTCCTGCGCACGGGTTAACTGGGACTGCGTTGTGGTTAAGGAATTTTGCGCCGTGGTGCTGTTCAACTTGGCGAGCAACTGCCCTTTTTGTACACGTTGCCCTTCGGACACAAGGACTTCCTCCACCGCGCCGGGCATCGAAAAACTGAGCGATATGGCGGTCGATTCTTCTACGGTTCCCACGTAGATGCGGTCGCTTGATTCGTCCGAAAGTCCGACGGTCTGCACTTTCACAGGGATAACCTTTGCCGTTTTCGGAGTTTCGTCGCCGACACCTCCGCAACCCGACAACCCGACGATTGCAAGTAACATCGTCGAATGAATGAAATATTTTATTTCCCCCATATATAAAAATTTAAACTTCATCTGTTTATTCATTTCTTTGTTCTGTTAAAAATTGGAGCAAAGATACGGGGAGTATTCCGTACGGAAAAGGTCAAATGTCGTGTAATATTGTTCCAAAAGTCCGGAATATTTTTATATTATGCGAAAATCGGATTATCTTTGTAGCCTAAAGCACGTATATGACGAAGAAAGATACGAAGCAAAATATAACCGCGATAGATTTTGACGCCGTGAGGGAATCGCTTACGGTAGAGTGTATTGACGATGATTTTATTGTAATTGACGACATCAGCGGGGTGCCGTTTTTCGATTATCCCACAAAAGTCAATGAAGCCGTAGCAATCATTTGCCTGAAGGGTTATGCGGAAGGCAGCGTCGATTTGAAGCCTTGCTGCTACGCCGCCAACGATTTTGCTATCATCATGCCGGGGCAAATCCTGCAATATACTTACCGGAGCGATGATTTTTCGGCGAAGCTTATCATCATGTCGCGACGTTTTACCGAAAACATCGAACTGTGTATGAAAGATGTAATCCCCGTATTCCTTTATCTGAGAGAGAATCCGGTGGTGCATATTGATGAGGCTGAAATAGCGCATTTGCAGGATTATTTCCACATACTGAAAAGAACGGTACAACAAACTTCCAATCCGTACCGTATGGAAATGGTACGCTTACTGTCACAGGCTTTTTTTTACGGCATCAACAATTTCAATCAGCTACGGCAGGAATATACCGTTCAAAAAGACAAGAAAGACAAACTCTTCGATTCGTTTTACAATCTGATACTGCAACATTACAAAGATTCGCGCGAGGTGAGCTTCTACGCCGAAAAACTGTGTCTGACGCCTAAACATCTATCCGCCACTATCAAAAAAACGACCGGCAAATCGGCGTCCGAATGGATAAACGATTATGTCGTTCTGGAAGCCAAATCGCTGCTCCGGGCTTCCGGCATGAGTATCCAGCAAATCAGCGACGAACTGAACTTCGCCAACCAGTCGTTTTTCGGAAAATATTTCAAACGGACAGCCGGCGTTTCGCCGAAAGAATACAGGACGAATTAAAAATTTTCACACCGGGGCACCTCGACGCTCATAAGTAAAGCTCTGTGTCTGTACGGGGTTATGTCATACTATAAACTTTCATTGAAGCCCTTGAAGTGTAAACAAATATTGTTCGCAATTTACTTTTTACAGCAGGTCTTTCTCTGTGGTACGCCGGAAGATAGCAAGGTAAATAAAAATTAAAAAAAAACAAATCTGTTTTTTTGAACGTATTCGGGAGCGTGAAAAAGAAATTATTCATACATTTGTCACCACAAAAACAAGCAACGATGAGAAAGAAATTATTTTTACTGAGCGTATCGACCCTGCTGCTTCTTTCGTGCGAAGGGCCGATTGGACCTCCGGGCGAACCCGGCGAAGGCATGAACTGGCAAGTCCTTACCTATACCGTGCACGAAGGCGACTGGAAGCTGGTAGGCGGAAAGGACAACCTTAATTCATACTACATCTATGAATTTGACGAGAATTTGCTGACAAATTTTATTTATGAATCCGGGAACGTTTTCGGCTATGTGATATTTAACCCCGGACAGAATAATGAGACGCAGACGCCAATGCCGCACATGATTCCGTTGGGAGACAGCGATCCGGGCGGAGAATTTTTCTGGCAGGAATACTATACGTTCGATTTCATGCCGGGGTCGATAGCGTTCTATGTGTATTACAGCGATTTCCAGACAAGTATTAGACCGCCGACATGCGACTTCAGGATAGTAATGAACTGGTAGGCACGATGGAAGGTGAACAGTTCGATATGATTGCCAAAACGCTGTACGGACTGGAAGACGTTTTGGCGGACGAATTGACCATGCTGAAGGCGCACGAAGTGAAGACGGGACGCCGCATGGTCTCTTTCAGGGGCGATAAAGCGATGATGTACAGGGCAAACTATTACTGCCGGACGGCTTTGCGCATCCTGAAGCCTGTTTGCCGTTTCAAAGCCGACGATGCGGATACGGTCTATTCGGAAGTAAAAAAAATCGCGTGGGATCAGTATTTTTCGCCCGAGAAGACTTTTGCCGTCGAAGCGGTGATTTATTCCGAATCGTTCAAACATTCCAAGTTTGTGGCATACAGAGTGAAGGATGCCATTGTCGACTATTTTGCGGAGAAATACGATAAACGCCCGTCCGTCCGCATCAACCGTCCCGACATGTACATTCATATCCATATCTCGCACAGAGAATGCACGGTGGCGCTTGACAGTTCGGGCGAGAGCCTGCACAAGCGCGGGTACCGGACAGGACAGGGCGAAGCGCCCCTCAACGAAACGCTGGCTGCGGGAATGATACTTAAAACCGGCTGGCACGGACAGTCTCATTTTGTCGATCCGATGTGCGGCTCGGGTACGCTGCTGATCGAAGCCGCCATGATTGCCCTCAACGTGCCGCCGGGACTTTTCCGCAAGGAATATGCCTTTGAACGATGGAGCGATTTTGATCAGGAACTGTTCATGACGATTTCCGAAGATGAATCCGAAGAACATGAGTTCGCATTCAAGTGTTTCGGTTCCGACATCTCGCCCAAAGCACTGAAAACGGCTGAAAACGATATCAAAAACGCCGGCCTGTCCAAATATGTCGAGTTGAAAACGCTTCCCTTCCAGCAATATAAAGAAGCGCCCCGACCCGGTATTCTCGTCACAAATCCGCCATACGGCGAACGCCTCCCGACAGACGACCTCATGGGGTTGTATGCCATGCTGGGCGAACGGCTGAAACATGTCTTTACCGGCTATCAGGCATGGATTCTGAGCTACAAGGAAGAATGTTTTGAGCAAATAGGCCTGCGCCCAAACCAGAAAATCAAACTGATGAACGGACAACTGGAATGTGAGTTCCGCTGCTACGAATTGTTCGAAGGCAAAAACAGAGACTTCAAAATATTGCAAAACGAAAAGATTCCTTTTGAACAGAAAGTGCGTCCGCTCACAAAATATCGGGAGGAGGACGAAAAGCCGTTTACCCGCAAGCGGCCTCCGTTTGCGTACGACAGACCCGACAAAACCGCTCGCCGGTCTCTCCCGGATAAAGAATGGTCGGATAAATCCGTTCGGAAGTTTTCCCCTGATAAAGAATGGTCGGATAAACCCGTTCGGAAGTTTTCTCCTGATAAAGAATGGTCGGATAAACCCGTTCGGAAGTTTTCTCCTGATAAAGAATGGCCGGATAAATCCGGTCGGAGGTCTTCCCCGGACAAAGACCGGTCGGATAAATCCGGTCGGAGGTCTTTCTCTGATAAAGACTGGTCGGAAAAACCGGTTCGGAAAAGATCCGAGGATAGTAGGCCTCGCCTGGAAGTCATTCAAAAAAAGAAATTATGAAGTACAAACGTTATTCTTATCGACTGATTGTGGCACTTATCATTTCGTCGTCCATGCTGAATGCGCAGGAAAAACCGTTGACATTGCAGGAATTGATTCCCGGAGGGCGGAATTATGCCCGTTTTACGCCCCGCAACCTGCAACAGTTGCAGTGGTGTGGTGAAACATGCCTCTATGTGAGGGGCGACAGTCTGCTTGCCGTGATGCCTCCGGACACGTCGGAAAGAATCGTCTTTACACGACGCCAGTTGAGTGCCGTGCTGGAAGCCGGAGCATTGCCTGAATTGGGGACAATGCCTGTTTTTTCGACGCCCGGCACACAGCGCAACATTTTGTCGTTTCAATACAAAAAACATCTGATACATTATGATATACAAGCCGGAGCCATTGTTGCCGACTATCCGCTGTCTCAAGCGTGGCAGCACCTCGAATTTTGCGAAGCGAACGGCTGTTATGCCTGTACGGAAAAAAATAATGTATACATTCTTTCGCCCGACAGGGAGAACAAAACCGTAACGGCCGAAACGGACGAAGGCATCGTATGCGGCACATCTGTTCATCAGAATGAATTTGGCATTCACAAAGGACTTTTCTGGTCGCCCAAAGGGTCGGCTCTGGCTTTTTACCGTATGGACGAGCGGATGGTAACGGATTATCCGATTGTGGATATCGAAGCGCGCACGGCCAGGGCGAAACCATTCAAATATCCGATGGCAGGCATGAAGAGCCACGAAGTCACCGTTGGCGTGTATCGTCTGTCCGACGGGCATACCGTCCGCTTGAAAACAGGCGAGCCTAAAGATAAATACCTGACCAATATCGCATGGAGTCCTGACGAACAAAGTATTTATATTGCCGAGTTGAACCGCGATCAGAATGAATGTTGTCTGGTACGCTACAACGCCTCGACAGGCGAGAAGGAGGCAACGCTTTTTATCGAAAAAAACGACCGTTATGTAGAACCGCTGCTTCCCGTACTGTTCCTCCCAAACGACGCTTCCCGTTTCATCTGGCAGAGTAGACGCGACGGTTACAATCATCTCTATCTTTACGATGTTTCAGGACGGATGATACGGCAACTCACATCGGGCAGGTGGGAGGTGACAAACGTACACGGCTTCGATACGAAGGGAATGAACGTTTTCCTTTCGTCGACGGCTCCCCATCCTGAAAAAGACGGCGACGAAGGCAATCCTCTCGAGATTTATACATGGCAATTGAACATGAAAACGGGCAGGCAAACGTGTCTGCATACAAAATCCGGCATCCATCAGGCGCGCGTCAGTCCGTCGGGTCTGTATCTTATTGACCAGACCGTTTCGCCTCTGATTCCGCGGGATATTGATCTGGTCGACATAAAAAGGCAGCGCAGTATCAAGACGCTCCTGTCAGCTAAAAATCCGTTTGAAAAATACGAAATGCCTGTACTGGAAACGGGCGTGATTCTTGCGGCAGACGAAAAGACACCCCTGAACTATCGTATGGCGTTGCCTCCCGGTTTGGACAGAACGAAGAAATATCCTGTGATAGTATATGTATATGGCGGTCCTCATGCGCAGATGGTCGGCGGAGGATGGATGAACGGCATTGGCGGATGGGATTTGTACATGGCCAAACGGGGATACATCATGTTTACCATTGATGGACGAGGCTCGGCAAACCGGGGATTTGCCTTCGAAAGCATCATCCACCGCCAGCTCGGCGTACACGAGATGGAAGACCAGATGAAGGGTATCGAATATCTGAAGTCACTGCCTTTCGTCGATGCCGAACGGATTGGCGTGCACGGATGGAGTTATGGCGGCTTCATGGCGACAAACCTGATACTCACCTATCCCGATGTTTTCAAGGTGGGCGTGGCCGGCGGCCCTGTCATCGACTGGCAACGATACGAAATCATGTATGGAGAGCGATACATGGACCATCCCGACGACAATAGTGAAGGGTACAAAAATGCGGATTTGCGCGAAAAAGCCGCCAGCCTGAAAGGGCAACTTCTGCTTATTCATGGAGATGAAGACCCTGTGGTCGTATGGCAGCACAGTCTTTCGTTTATAAAAGCCTGCATCAGTGCGGGGACTTATCCCGACTATTTTGTCTATCCCGGACATAAGCACAATGTTACCGGCAGGGATCGACCGCATTTGTATGAAAAGATTACGCGCTATTTTGATACATATTTGTAAGCCGTGAAATCTTGAATTTTGCATTTAGACCGTTCAAATATAATTAATTTAATTATAGCACGTTAGTGTCTTACGCAACTTGACCCGTCGGGAACGGCTATGTGCGAACAGAATAGTACGTTTTATTATTCAACGTTTGTCGATGGCAAACTTGTTTTGAAGAAATGATGAATTAATGCTGAAATGGATATTTTGGGTTAAATGCGTTTGTCCTGAAATTTGGAATCTCAAATAAAATACCTATCTTTACCCCCTAAAATTATCAATGTATGGGCAGAACGGTATATTTTGTGGCGAATTGGATTTTTATCGGAATACTTATGGCTAATTGTCAAGAAAATAAAAGTATTATTGCACATGGTGCGCAAGTGGAAAAACTGGCGGAAGGTTTTCGTTTTACCGAAGGCCCTGCAGTCGACATGGCCGGAAACGTCTATTTCACGGACCAGCCGAACAACATGATTCTGAAATGGTCGGTCGATGACAAACTGTCTACTTTCGGGACGAACATGGGGCGCGCCAACGGACTGTATTTCGACAGGGAAGGGAATCTGCTTTCGTGTTCCGACCTCGACAACGAGATTTGGCAAATCGACATGAACGGCACCCACACCGTACTGGTTTCGGATTATGACGGGAAGAAACTGAACGGTCCCAACGATTTATGGGTGCGACCTGACGGTGGAATCTATTTTACCGATCCGCTGTACGTTCGCGATTATTGGACGCGCAGTCCCGAAATGCAACAGACCGGAGAAGGAGTGTATTATTTGTCGCCCGACCGTAAACGATTGATTAAAGTGGCAGACGATTTGGAAAAACCCAACGGCATTATCGGCACACCGGACGGCAAACGGCTGTACGTCGCAGATATAAAAGCCAATAAAACGTATGTCTTTGATATACGGCCGGATGGTACGCTGACCGGGAAAAAGGCATTTGCTCCGTTAGGCTCTGACGGCATGACAATCGATAAAGCGGGCAACATATACCTGACGGGACAGGGTGTGACGGTCTTCAGTTCCGAAGGCATGCAAATAGCGCATATTCCAGTTGATGCCAACTGGACGGCAAACGTTTGCTTCGGCGGAAGCGATATGAAAATGCTTTTTATCACCGCATCGCAATACCTGTACAGGATACGCATGAATGTCGAGGGCGCCAGATAGAAGAATACGTTGAATATACATTAATATATATACATGACATTATGAACAGGCGTAAATTTATTAAAACAGGAGTGGCAGGCATGGCAACCATATCCATGCTGAAGGCAGGTAATATCGGTAACAACTTGTTTTTTATTGATGATGAGATTGTTGACAAAGTGAAGCTGGGCGAATCGGGGCTGACTGTCTCCCGCATTGCGATGGGTACAGGTACGCACGGCTCGAACAAATCTTCAGACCAGACGAAACTGGGAATGGATCAATTCGTGAAACTGGCGCATCACGCATACGAAAAAGGCATTCGCTTTTATGACATGGCTGATGGCTATGGTTCTCAACCGTATGTAGGTAAGGCCATTAAAACGCTCCCGCGCGAAAACCTTACCCTGCTTTCCAAGATGTGGACTCACGAAGACGGCTCGGAAATAAACGAACCTGTCCGCCAGATCATCGACCGTTTCCGCAAGGAAGCAGATACGGACTACTTTGATATTCTACTGATGCACTGCCTGATGGATGGCAAGTGGCCGAAAAACCGCAAGCATTATATGGACGGTCTCTCGAAAGCAAAACAAGACGGCCTTGTGAAAGCCGTCGGTGTGTCGTGTCACAATTGGGATGCGCTCGTCGAAGCAGCAGAATCACCCTGGGTAGACGTGATTATGGCCCGTATCAATCCCTTCGGCACTTTGATGGACAATACGCCCGACGCCGTAAAGGAATTGCTCGGAAAAGCCCGGCGAAACGGAAAAGGCTTAATCGCCATGAAAGTGTTCGGCGAAGGAAAGCACGTGACGGACGGCGAACGCGAGCAATCGCTCAAGTTTATTATTGAAGAAAGCAATGTACACTGCATGACGCTTGGAATGCCGTCGGAAACACAAATGGACGACGCCGTCGCGCGGGTGGTACGGCTGGCGAAGGCCTGATGCCTGTCGTCTTTCATTCGCCAAAAAAAACGTAAAATTACGGCCGGCTTTTAATCATTCGGATTAAATAGCTTAAATATAGCAAAATATAAAAGTTGCGAATTTGTAAAATAAAACAGTCCGCAACTTTTTTATGCGCATGAAAAGCTCCTTTTTCGGCAAAAAAACAATCATTGCAAAATTTTTTTTACGTTCCCGCTTGTTTGTATAAAAAAAGTTCGTACCTTTGCATCCCAAAATATGAACATAAGAATTAAAACGAAGATAACGAAGATAAAAAAGTAGTAAGATGCCTACAATTCAACAGTTAGTAAGAAAAGGCAGAACCCGTCAGATAGTGAAGGGGAAGTCGCCGGCACTGGATTCATGTCCGCAAAGGCGTGGTGTATGCGTACGCGTATACACGACTACGCCTAAAAAACCTAATTCCGCGATGCGAAAAGTCGCCCGTGTGCGCCTCACGAATCACAAGGAAGTGAACTCGTACATACCCGGAGAAGGTCATAACTTGCAGGAACACTCGATAGTGATGGTGCGCGGAGGTCGCGTGAAAGACCTGCCCGGTGTGCGTTACCATATCGTGCGAGGCACATTGGATACGGCGGGAGTAGCCGGGCGTACGCAACGCCGATCGAAATACGGCGCCAAACGCCCGAAAGCAAACGCCCCTGCTGCTAAAGGTGCTGCCAAAGGTAAAAAATAACAGGTGTAACAAAGGAGAACAACAAAAAAAGAAGTAGTTTAATCGGTTTAAGTTATTTGGAAGCAAGGTTGAGTAAATGATTCGGAGGAATCGTTGAAGACAAAAGAAAGCAACAACCAAAGGACAAAAACAAAATTTTGAAAGCAAATGAGAAAGTCAAAACCTAAAAAAAGACAGATCCTGCCGGATCCGGTCTATGGTGATGTGCGGGTTACAAAGTTTGTAAACCATTTAATGTATGACGGAAAGAAAAATCTCTCGTACGATATTTTCTATTCCGCATTGGAAACCGTAAAGGCAAAACTGCCCAATGAAGAAAAAACGGCGCTGGAAATATGGAAAGCCGCGCTTGAGAATATAACTCCGCAGGTAGAAGTGAAATCGCGCCGTGTAGGCGGGGCCACTTTTCAGGTTCCGACTGAAATCCGTCCGGATCGCAAGGAGTCGGTTTCAATGAAAAATTTGATTTTGTATGCACGCAAGCGTGGCGGCAAAACCATGTCGGACAAGTTGAGCGCCGAAATCCTCGACGCATACAACAATCAGGGTGGCGCATACAAACGTAAGGAAGAGATGCACCGTATGGCGGAAGCCAACCGTGCATTTGCATACTTCCGGTTTTAATTACGAAGGAGAGAAAAGAAATATATGAGTAAAACTGATGAATTACTGAAATGTACCAGAAATATCGGTATTATGGCGCATATCGATGCAGGAAAGACTACGACATCCGAGCGTATCCTTTTCTACACCGGACTTACCCATAAAATCGGTGAAGTTCACGACGGCGCAGCCACGATGGACTGGATGGAGCAGGAGCAGGAGCGCGGTATCACCATCACTTCCGCTGCTACCACTACTTTCTGGAATTATGGTAATGAAAAATTCAAGATAAATTTGATTGACACTCCGGGACACGTGGACTTCACCGTTGAAGTAGAACGCTCGTTGCGTGTGCTGGATGGTGCTGTTGCTACATTTTGTGCCGTGGGCGGCGTCGAACCGCAGTCCGAGACCGTCTGGCGGCAGGCCGACAAATATCATGTCCCGCGTATCGGCTACATTAATAAAATGGACCGTTCGGGCGCAAATTTCTATGAAGTCATCCGCCAGATAAAGGACATACTGGGCGCCAATCCGTGCCCGATTCAGATACCTGTCGGAGCAGAAGAGCATTTCAAAGGTGTGATAGACCTGGTTAAAATGAAAGCCATCTTCTGGCACGACGAAACGATGGGCGCCGAATATTCGATAGAAGACATTCCCGCCGAATTGCAGGACGAAGCCGAAGAATGGCGCGACAAGATGCTGGAAGTCATAGCCGAATATGACGACGCGCTGATGGAGAAATATTTTGACGATCCGTCGACCATTACGGAAGAAGAAATCCATACCGCCATCCGCAAAGGCACCCTGTCCATGCAGATCAATCCGATGATTTGCGGTTCGTCGTTCAAAAACAAAGGCGTACAAACCCTGCTGGATGCCGTTTGCGCATATCTTCCCAGCCCGATCGACACGCCGAGTATTGTCGGTCACGATCCCGAAGATCCGGACAGAGAAATTGTCCGCACGCCCACCTCAAACGAACCGTTGACGGCGCTGGCATTCAAGATTGCAACCGACCCCTACGTAGGACGGTTGTGTTTCTTCCGCGTCTACTCGGGCACGCTGACGGCCGGCTCATACGTTTTGAATACACGTTCGGGCAAGAAAGAACGCATATCCCGGCTGTTCCAGATGCATTCCAACAAACAAAACCCGATGGAACAAATCGGATGCGGCGACATTGGAGCCGGAGTAGGATTTAAGGATATACGTACGGGCGACACGCTGTGCGAAGAATCAAGTCCGATTACGCTCGAATCGATAGAATTTCCCGACCCGGTAATCGGTATCGCCGTCGAGCCGAAGACACAGAGCGACCTGGATCGCCTGAGCGTCGGTTTATCCAAACTGGCCGAAGAAGACCCGACGTTCCGCGTCGAATCAAACGAAGACACAGGCCAGACCGTGATTCGCGGAATGGGCGAACTTCACCTCGAAATTATCATCGACCGTTTGCGTCGCGAATTCAAGGTGGAATGTAATCAGGGACGTCCTCTGGTATCGTACAAAGAAGCTATTACGACGCCCGTCGAATTGCGCGAAGTGTACAAGAAACAGACAGGTGGACGCGGTAAATTTGCCGACATCATTGTCCGTATCGAACCGAAAGACGAAGAATTTGAAGGGCACTTGCAGTTTGTAGACGGAGTGAAGGGCGGCAATATCCCGAAGGAATTTATCCCTTCCGTGCAGAAAGGTTTTGAAAAAGCGATGAAGAACGGCATCCTGGCCGGCTATCCTCTGGACGGCATGAAGGTGACGCTGCTCGACGGTTCGTTCCATACGGTGGACTCCGACCAGCTGTCGTTCGAGATTTGCGCTATTCAGGCGTTCAAGAGTGCAGCAGCCAAGGCTGGCCCGGTGTTGATGGAGCCGATAATGAAAATCGAAGTCGTGACGCCGGAAGAAAGTATGGGCGACGTGATAGGAGACCTGAATAAACGCCGCGGACAAGTGGAAGGAATGGAATCGAGCCGTACGGGAGCACGCGTCGTGAAAGCAAAAGTTCCTCTGGCTGAGACATTTGGATATGTAACAGCCCTGCGTACCATTACATCCGGACGCGCTACATCGTCCATGCAGTTCTCACACTACGCCCAAGTATCGGCAGCGATAGCCAAACAGGTGCTGACGGAAGTGAAAGGACGTGTTGATTTAGTGAAATAATTTAGAAATTAGCAATATGAGCCAGAAAATCAGAATTAAACTAAAGTCTTACGACTACAGTTTGGTGGATAAATCCTCCGAGAAAATCGTGAAGACGGTGAAGGCTACCGGTGCGGTGGTGAGCGGGCCGATCCCGTTGCCGACACACAAGCGAATTTTTACTGTAAACCGTGCGACGTTCGTAAACAAGAAATCGCGTGAACAATTCGAATTATGTGCATACAAACGACTGATTGATATTTACAGTTCGACAACGAAAACAGTAGACGCATTAATGAAACTGGAATTACCCAGCGGAGTAGAAGTAGAAATCAAAGTTTGAAAAATTAAAAAAGAAGTGAAATGCCAGGATTATTAGGAAAAAAAATCGGAATGACATCCGTTTTCAGTGCCGAGGGTAAAAATCTGCCATGCACTGTTATCGAAGTAGGTCCTTGTGTGGTTACGCAAGTCAAGACAAAAGAAGATGACGGCTACGAAGCTCTTCAGTTGGGGTTTGTCGATAAAAAAGACAAACACACGACGAAACCCGAAGCCGGCCATTTCAAAAAAGCAGGCGTTACCCCCAAGAGACACTTGGCCGAGTTCAAAAATTTTGAAACTGCATATAACCCCGGAGACGTAATCAATGTGGATTATCTCTCGGACGCAGTATTTGTGGATGTGGTAGGCACATCCAAAGGAAAAGGATTTCAGGGCGTTGTCAAGCGCCACGGTTTTGGAGGCGTAGGAGAAAGTACCCACGGCCAGCACAACCGCCTTCGCGCCCCAGGCAGTGTGGGCGCATGTTCATACCCTGCCAAGATATTCAAAGGCACACGTATGGCAGGACAGATGGGCAATGAACGGGTAACCGTTCAAAACCTGCAGGTGATCAAAATATTACCCGAAAACAACCTCTTGCTGGTGAAAGGCTCTGTTCCCGGGGCGAAAGGTTCAATCTTATTAATTGAAAAGTAATGGAACTGAATGTATTGAATATAAAAGGAGAAGATACCGGACGAACAATAACCCTGAATGAAGAGGTTTTTGGAATTGAGCCGAACGACCACGCTATCTATTTGGACGTGAAGCAATATATGGCCAACAAACGCCAGGGAACGCACAAGGCGAAAGAAAGAAGCGAAATGTCGGGAAGTACGCGCAAACTGATTCGTCAAAAAGGTGGTGGCGGCGCACGTCGCGGCGACATCAATTCGCCGGTACTGGTAGGCGGAGGCCGTGCGTTCGGCCCGAAACCGCGGGACTACAGTTTTAAACTGAACAAGAAGGTAAAAGCCCTTGCACGCAAGTCTGCGCTGTCTTACAAGGCAAAAGACAATGCCATCGTCGTATTGGAAGATTTTACTTTCGAAACGCCGAAAACGAAAGATTTCGTAGCCATTGTCAAGAGTTTGAACCTCGACAACAGGAAAATGCTGCTCGTTTTGGCCGAAAACAACGACACTGTATATAAGTCAGCGCACAACCTGCAGAAAGCAAAAGTCGTGACGGCATCGGAACTGAACACCTATAAAGTGCTCGACGCTGCCAGCCTCGTGTTGACGGAAAGTTCCGTCGGATTGATTGAAAACTATTTTAAAGCATAAGGAGAAACAGGAATATGGGAATTATTATTAAACCGATTGTCACGGAGAAAATGACTATGATTACGGAAAAGAGACCGAATCGTTTTGGTTTTCGCGTTTCTCCCTCCGCCAACAAACTGGAGATAAAGAAAGCCGTCGAAGCCATATACAATGTAAGCGTAGTTGATGTCAATACGATGCGCTATTCGGGCAAGCGCAAAAGCCGCTATACGAAATCGGGCGTTATCAGCGGACGGCAGGTTTCTTACAAAAAAGCAATTGTAACATTGAAAGAAGGCGAAGTCATAGACTTCTTCAGTAATATTTGATAAAGAAAAATGGGAATACGTAAATTAAAGCCCACAACACCGGGGCTGAGACACAAAGTTATTGGCACATTTGACCAAATCACGACAAGTACGCCGGAGAAATCGCTGGTAGTCGGTAAAAAAAGTTCCGGAGGACGAAACAACACCGGAAAGATGACCGTACGCTACCTTGGCGGCGGACACAAACAAAGGTACAGACTCATTGATTTCAAGCGGAATAAAGACGGCGTTCCTGCGACTGTCAAGACCATCGAGTATGACCCGAACCGTACGTCGCGCATCGCGCTGCTGTATTATGCCGATGGAGCAAAAAGCTATATCGTCGCGCCCAACGGGCTGGAAGTCGGCCAGACAGTAATGTCAGGCAAAGATGCCGCCCCTGAAATAGGCAACAGCCTGCCGATGCAGAATATCCCCGTAGGTACGATTATTCACAACATCGAGTTGCGTCCCGGACAGGGTGCCAAACTGGTACGTTCGGCCGGCGCATTCGCACAGCTGACTTCGCGGGAAGGCAATTATGCCGTCATCAAGATGCCCTCGGGCGAAATTCGCAAAATCCTGTCGATCTGCAAGGCAACGATTGGCAGCGTGGGCAATTCCGACCATGCACTCGAAAAATCGGGTAAAGCAGGACGTTCGAGGTGGCTGGGACGTCGTCCCCGCAATCGCGGCGTTGTGATGAATCCGGTCGATCACCCGATGGGCGGAGGCGAAGGACGCGCGTCAGGCGGACATCCCCGTTCACGCAAAGGGTTGTATGCTAAAGGGCTGAAAACAAGAGCTCCGAAGAAACATTCTTCCAGGTACATAATTGAAAGAAGGAAAAAATAATCTTAATTAAAACACTATGAGTCGTTCGTTAAAAAAAGGTCCGTATATCAATGTGAAGCTGGAAAAGAAGATTTTGGCAATGAATGATGCCGGAAAGAAAAGCGTCATCAAGACGTGGGCGAGAGCATCCATGATTTCTCCCGATTTCGTCGGACATACGATTGCAGTTCATAACGGCAATAAATTCATACCTGTATTTATTACCGAAAATATGGTAGGTCACAAGCTGGGCGAATTTTCTCCCACGCGTATTTTCCGGGGACATGCAGGAAATAGAAAATAAGAAATAAAAAGCATAAATATGGGTAAAAGAAAGAAAATATCAGCAGAAGAAATAAAAGATGCCCGAAAATCCGTCTATTTTGCAAAATTGCGGAACGTGCCTACTTCGCCGCGCAAGATGCGTCTGGTGATAGATATGATTCGCGGAATGGAAGTCTTCAGAGCTTTGGGCGTCTTGAAATTTTCAAACAAGGAAGCTGCTGCGCGAGTGGAAAAACTGCTTCGTTCGGCTATCTCCAATTGGGAGCAAAAGAATGAACGCAAAGCGGAAAGCGGAGAATTGTTCGTCTCGCTGGTGTGTGTGGATTGCGCCACGACATTGAAACGCATGCGTCCCGCACCTCAAGGACGAGGATACAGGATTCGCAAACGCTCGAATCATGTCACCTTGTTTGTCGATACACAGAAGAAGAATAATGTTGCAGTTGAAAGTCAAAATTAATACAGATGGGACAAAAAGTTAATCCGATTAGTAATCGTTTGGGAATCATCAGAGGCTGGGATTCCAACTGGTATGGCGGCAATAATTATGGCGACACATTGCTGGAGGATTGCAAAATCCGAAAATATCTGAACGCCCGTCTGGCAAAGGCCAGTGTATCGCGCATAGTGATTGAGCGGACATTGAAGTTGATAACAATCACAATATGCACCTCGCGCCCGGGTTTCATCATCGGCAAAGCCGGTGCGGAAGTGGACAAACTGAAGGAAGAATTGAAGAAAATAACCGACAAGGAAGTACAAATCAATATCTTCGAAATCAAGCGTCCGGAATTGGACGCCGTGATTGTGGCAACCAACATTGCCCGTCAGTTGGAAGGAAAAATCGCTTACCGGCGCGCTGTGAAGATGGCTATCGCATCGACCATGCGCATGGGCGCGGAAGGCATCAAGATACAGGTATCCGGCCGTCTGAACGGCGCTGAAATGGCACGTTCGGAAATGTACAAGGAAGGACGTACGCCGCTGCATACATTCCGCGCCGACATCGACTATGCGCTGGCTGAAGCGCTGACTAAAGTCGGCCTGCTCGGAATAAAAGTGTGGATATGCCGGGGCGAAGTATATGGCAAGAAAGACCTTGTGCCCTCGTTCTCAAGTTCGAAAGACTTCGGTCGCCGAGGAAGCGGCAACAGCGAAAACATGCCGGGCGGCGGACGGGAAAAAGGATTTAAAAGAAAAAAATCGAATCGTTAAACCAATAAAACAGGCAAACAGTCATGTTACAACCTAAGAAAACAAAATTTAGAAGACAACAGAAAGGCCGCCTGAAAGGCTTTGCTCAACGTGGAAACCAATTGGCTTTCGGTTCGTTCGGCATCAAGTCTTTGCAGTATAAATGGATTACAGGCCGCCAAATTGAGGCTGCGCGTATCGCCGTAACACGTCACATGCAACGGCAAGGTCAGGTTTGGGTGCGAATTTTTCCCGACAAACCGATTACACGTAAACCGGCTGACGTACGTATGGGTAAAGGTAAAGGAAATCCGGAAGGTTTCGTAGCGCCTGTATCCCCGGGACGTCTTATTTTTGAAATAGAAGGAGTATCATTCGATGTCGCAAAGGAAGCACTGCGCCTGGCTGCACAGAAACTTCCCGTTACAACCAAATTCGTTGTACGGCGCGATTACGACATGCAGAATCAAAATTTGTAAGAGGTTATGAAAATTAAGGAAGTAAGAGAATTAAGCACCAAAGAACTGGAAGAAAGGATCGAGGCTGAAGAAGCGTCATTGACACTGAAAAAGATCAATCACAGCATTTCGCCACTGGATAATCCTATGCAAATCAGGCAACAGCGCAAAACGATAGCCCGGTTAAAAACTGAGTTGAGTCAACGGTTACAAATCAGCAAAAAACATTTAGCATGATGGAAACGAGAAATTTAAGAAAAGAAAGAACAGGCGTGGTATTCAGCAATAAAATGGATAAAAGTATTACTGTTGCCGTAAAATGGAAGGAAAAACATCCCATCTACGGAAAATTTGTCAACAAGACAAAGAAATATCATGCCCACGATGAAAAGAATGAATGTAACATTGGTGACACGGTAAAAATCATGGAAACCCGCCCCCTGAGCAAAACGAAAAGATGGCGGCTGGTTCAAATTATAGAAAGGGCTAAATAAAATGATACAACAGGAATCAAGGTTAATAGTAGCAGACAACAGCGGAGCGAAAGAAGCGTTGTGTATCCGTGTATTGGGCGGTACGCGCAAGCGATATGCCACCGTAGGCGACATCATTGTGGTCGCAGTGAAGAGCGTAATCCCGTCGAGCGATGTGAAGAAAGGCGCCGTATCAAAAGCGATTATCGTACGGACGAAAAAAGAAATACGTCGTCAGGACGGATCCTATATCCGTTTCGACGATAATGCCTGCGTGTTGTTGAACCCGGCGGGCGAACTGAGAGGAAGCCGCATCTTTGGCCCCGTAGCCAGAGAATTGCGAGCAACGAATATGAAAATCGTATCACTTGCACCCGAAGTGCTTTAACCTGTCAAAATATTATTTGCAATGAGTAAGTACATAAGAAAAGGCGACATCGTATTTGTCAATACAGGCGAGGACAAAGGTAAAACAGGCCGCGTCCTGCAAGTACTCGTAAAACAAGGCCGTGCCATTGTCGAAGGCGTGAACATGGTAACAAAACATACCAAACCCAATGCCAAAAAACCGCAGGGCGGAATCGAAAAAAAAGAAGCTTCGATACATCTTTCCAACCTCAATCTGTTAGACCCCAAATCGGGAAAACCGACACGCATCGGACGGAAAGAAGTCAAAAGCACATTAGCACGTTATTCTAAAAAATCAGGGGAGGTAATTAAATAATGAGTAAGGCAACTCTAAAAAAAGACTATCAGGAACGGATTGTCCCGGCGCTGAAAAATGAATTTAGCTACAAGTCCGTGATGCAAGTCCCCGTCCTGGAAAAAATTGTAATCAACCAGGGACTGGGCATAGCTACCGCCGACAAGAAAATCATCGATGTAGCTATCGACGAACTGAGCAGCATAACCGGCCAGAAAGCCGTAGCTACCTATTCGAAAAAAGACATTTCAAACTTCAAACTGCGCAAGAAAATGCCTATCGGCGTGATGGTAACCCTGCGCCAGGAACGCATGTACGAATTTCTGGAAAGACTCGTTCGCGTGGCGCTGCCGCGTATCCGCGACTTCAAAGGTATTGAAAGCAAACTGGATGGACGTGGCAACTATACCCTGGGCATACAGGAACAAATCATCTTTCCCGAAATAAATATTGATAATGTTACAAAAATATTGGGAATGAATATTACCTTTGTGACCTCTGCGCAAACCGATGAAGAAGGATACGCACTCCTTCGCGAGTTCGGTCTGCCATTTAAAAATATAAAAAAGAATTAAAAATATGGCGAAAGAATCTATGAAAGCTCGCGAAGTGAAACGGGCTAAACTTGTGAAAAAATATGCAGCCAAAAGAGCAAAACTGAAAGCTGCAGGAAACTACGAAGCGTTGCAGGACATCCCGAAAAACGCATCGCCCGTCCGCCTGCACAACCGTTGCAAACTGACAGGCCGCCCGAAAGGATACATGCGCCAGTTCGGTATCTCGCGCATACAGTTCCGCGAAATGGCTTCGAACGGATTGATACCGGGTGTAAAAAAAGCAAGTTGGTAGAAATGAATAAATTGTTAAATATTGTCCCGGCAGACGGGATCAATTTAATTAAAATGATATGACTGATCCAATAGCAGATTATCTGACACGATTGCGGAATGCAATCAAGGCACATCATCGCGTGGTCGAAGTGCCTGCATCAAATTTGAAAAAGGAAATAACTAAAATCCTTTTTGAAAAAGGCTACATACTTAATTTTAAGTTTGTAGACGAAGGTCCACAGGGCACAATCAAAATCGCCCTCAAATACGATCCGATCAACAAGGTGAACGCCATCAATACTCTTAAACGCATATCCTCCCCAGGTTTGCGCCGGTATATCGGCTATAAAAACATGCCGCGCGTCTTGAATGGTCTCGGAATTGCAATCCTCTCCACTTCCAAAGGTGTGATGACAAACAAGGAAGCCGCCCAGTTGAAAATCGGCGGCGAAGTATTATGTTACATTTATTAAAAAAGGAGGCGATACAATGTCAAGAATAGGAAAATTACCCATCCAGATTCCATCGGGTGTAACGGTTCATATAGATAAAAATGAAAGCAGAGTAACCGTTAAAGGCCCCAAGGGTGAACTCGAACAGACAGTCAACCCCAAAATTCAAGTCACCATTGAAGAAGGACAGCTGACCTTGTCGAGACAGGACGAAGAACGCGAATCGCGCTCAATGCACGGATTGTACCGCGCACTGCTCAACAACATGGTGACAGGCGTATCCGACGGCTACAGGAAAGTGCTCGAATTGGTCGGCGTGGGATACCGCGCTTCCAATACGGAGCAGGTACTGGAACTTTCGCTTGGGTATACGCACAATATCTACGTTCAGCTTCCGAAAGAAATCAAACTGGAAACAAAAACCGAGCGAAACAAAAACCCGATGATCATACTCGAATCGGCCGACAAGCAATTGCTCGGACAGGTATGTGCAAAAATCCGCTCTTTCCGTAAGCCCGAACCCTACAAAGGCAAAGGCATCCGGTTTGCAGGCGAAATTGTGAGAAGAAAATCAGGTAAATCGGCAGCTAAATAATACACTACGATCATGACAACGAAAGAATCACGAAGAATCAGAATAAAGAAAAGCGTACGCAATAAAATATCCGGCACTTCCGAACGTCCGCGTCTGACGGTCTTCAGAAGCAACAAGCAGATATACGCACAAGTGATAGATGACACAACAGGCAGAACGCTCGCAGCAGCTTCATCGTTGAAGGTGTCCTTACAGGCAACAAAAAAGGAGATTGCCGCCAAAGTAGGCGAAATAATTGCACAAAACGCCCGCGAGGCAGGAATCCAGACCGTAGTGTTCGACCGCAACGGATACCTGTATCATGGAAGAGTGAAAGAATTGGCCGATGCGGCGCGTAATAATGGACTTAAATTTTAAGAAAGATGGCGAGAATTAGCAACAAAGTAAATACGACCAACGATTTAGAGTTGAAGGACAGGTTGGTAGCAATCAACCGTGTAACGAAAGTTACCAAAGGCGGACGCACATTCAGTTTTGCGGCCATAGTCGTCGTCGGCGACGAAGCAGGCATCGTAGGCTGGGGACTGGGAAAAGCCAGCGAAGTCACGAGCGCCATTACAAAAGGCGTAGACGCAGCAAAGAAAAATCTTGTACGCATACCCGTGCACAAAGGGACCATACCCCACGAGCAGGCAGCCAAGTTCGGCGGAGCGGAAGTATTGATCAAGCCGGCGTCTCACGGTACGGGAGTCAAAGCCGGTGGTGCCATGCGCGCCGTACTTGAAAGCGTGGGCATCACAGACGTGCTGGCCAAGTCGAAAGGCTCGTCCAATCCACACAACCTTGTGAAAGCAACCATCGCCGCATTGTGCGAACTCAGAAGTCCGGCTATGGTGGCGCAAAACAGAGGCATTTCCGTCGAAAAAGTGTTTAACGGTTAAATTTTGAGGAGAAAGTTTATTATGGCAAAGATAAAAGTCAAACAGGTAAGAAGCAGAATCAAATGTCCGAAAAACCAGAAACTCATATTGGACGCTTTGGGATTGAAAAAAATGAATCGCGTGGTTGAACACGAAGCGACCCCTTCGATTCTGGGGATGATTGCGAAAGTGAAACATCTGGTTTCCGTGATAGAGTAATAATTTTGAGTGTAAAAAAACAATTGATATGAATTTATCCAATTTAAAACCGGCAGCAGGATCTGTAAAAACCGGAAAAAGAATCGGCCGAGGCCCGGGTTCGGGTCTGGGTGGTACATCCACGAGAGGGCACAAAGGAGCCAAATCACGCTCGGGTTATTCGCGTAAAAAAGGTTTTGAAGGCGGCCAGATGCCGATTCAGAGGCGTTTACCCAAATTCGGCTTCAAAAATATCAACCGGGTAGCCTATAAGGCAATCAATCTTTCTACACTGCAACAGCTTGCAGACAAAAAGAATATAACGACGATTGGCCTGCAGGAACTGAAAGCCGCCGGATTTGTATCCGCGTCGCAGTTAGTTAAAATACTCGCCAAAGGCGAACTTTCGACAAAATTAGATGTCACGGCACATGCCTTCTCGAAAAAAGCCGAAGAAGCCATTACGGCCGCAGGTGGTACGATTAATAAACTCTAAGATATGAGAGCTGTTGATACAATCAAAAATATCTGGAAGATAGAAGACCTCAGAAAACGTATCCTGACGACGATTACATTGGTGCTGGTCTATCGTTTCGGTACGTTTGTGGTACTTCCCGGTATCGATCCCCAGGCCCTTAAGGCATTATCCGAACAAACGAGTGGTGGCCTGATGGCTTTGCTGGACATGTTCTCGGGCGGCGCATTCTCGAATGCATCCATTTTCGCCCTGGGAATCATGCCCTACATCTCCGCATCCATCGTGATGCAGCTGGCCACCATCGTTATCCCTTCGTTCCAGAAATTGCAGCGTGAAGGCGAAAGCGGACGAAAGAAAATAAACCAGTGGACACGCTACCTGACAGTCATCATCCTCTTCGTGCAAGGCTGGGCTTATCTGATTAATCTGAACCTCCAGATGAGTCGGGCCAACATACCGATGTCAACCGATATCTGGTTCAATCTGTCGTCCACAATCATCATGGCAGGCGGCAGCATGTTTGTCCTTTGGCTCGGCGAACGCATCACCGACAAGGGCATCGGAAACGGTATCTCGTTTATCATCATGGTTGGTATCATAGCACGCCTTCCGAGCGCTCTGTTTCAGGAATTTATTTTCCGCGTAGAAGAAGCGGGCGGCGGTCTGGTGATGTTCCTCTTCGAACTGCTGTTCCTGCTCCTCGTGATTGCAGGCGCCATCCTTCTGGTGCAGGGAACGCGCAAAGTGTCGGTACAATACGCCAAACGTATCGTGGGAAACAAGCAATACGGAGGCGCACGACAATATATACCCTTGAAAGTGAATGCAGCAAACGTGATGCCTATCATCTTTGCACAGGCCATCATGTTCATACCCGTTTCCATTGCCGGATTCTTCAACCAGTCGGGCGAAGCAAGTCCGTTCATGTCGGCCTTTATGGATAATACAGGATTCTGGTATAACTTTGTATTTGCGTTGCTGATTATTGCGTTTACCTATTTTTATACGGCAGTCACAATCAATCCGACGCAGATGGCCGACGATCTGAAACGAAACAACGGCTTCATACCGGGTATCAAGCCGGGAAAGGCGACAAAAGACTATCTGGACGAAATCATGAGCCGGATTACGCTTCCGGGCGCATTCTTTCTGGCCATTGTGGCCATCTTGCCGTCGTTTGCACAGATTGCAGGCATCAGCATGGAGTTCGCACAGTTTTTCGGCGGAACGTCGTTGCTGATTCTTGTAGGTGTTGTACTTGACACGCTCCAGCAGGTCGAAAGTCATCTGCTGATGCGTCACTACGACGGTTTGTTGAAATCCGGAAGGATAAAGGGACGTACAGGATCGGTTTCGGCATATTGAAAAATGATATATCTGAAGACAGATGAAGAAGTAATGCTGATGCGCGAGGCGAATCAACTTGTCGGTAAAACGCTGGGCGAATTGGCAAAGCACATACGACCGGGTGTTACCACGCTTTATCTGAACGAGATAGCAGATACGTTCATACGGGATCACGGCGCTGTGCCGGCATTTTTAGGATATGGAGGATTCCCGAAGTCGATTTGTACATCGATAAACGAGCAGGTCGTACACGGAATACCGGCGGCCGGCGTGGTTTTGAAAGAAGGTGATATCATATCCGTCGATTGCGGAACGGTATTGAACGGTTTTGTGGGAGATTCCGCCTATACGTTTTGTGTAGGGGAAGTTTCGGAAGAAACGAAAAAATTGTTGCGTACAACGAAGGAAGCCCTCTACGAAGGCATCCGTCAGGCAATCGAAGGACACCGGGTCGGCGACATCAGCAGTACCGTGCAGACATACTGCGAGCAAAGAGGTTACTCGGTTGTCAGAGAGCTTGTCGGACACGGTTGCGGACGCAAAATGCACGAATCGCCGGAAGTCCCGAACTATGGTCGCAAAGGATGCGGCCCGATGTTGAAAAGCGGCATGTGCATTTGCATCGAGCCGATGATCAATCAGGGAAGCAAAAACGTCGTATTCGAAAAAGACGGATGGACGGTGCGTACCAAAGACCGTAAAAAATCGGCTCACTTTGAGCATTGCATCGCAATACGTCCGGAAGGGCCGATGATTCTGTCGTCGTTCGAGTATTTGGAAGAGATAGTTGGAAAAGAAATATAAATATGGCTAAACAGGCTGCAATAGAACAGGATGGCGTAATTGTGGAGGCATTGTCGAATGCGATGTTTCGTGTCGAACTGGAAAACGGTCACGAAATTACAGCCCACATATCGGGAAAGATGCGTATGCACTACATCAAAATCCTTCCCGGAGACAAAGTTCGTGTCGAAATGTCGCCGTACGATTTGTCGAAAGGCAGAATCGCGTTCAGGTATAAGTAGTAAAAATTAAAAACAGATATAACGATGAAAGTAAGAGCATCTTTAAAGAAACGGACACCCGAATGTAAAATCGTAAGACGTGAAGGGCGTTTATATGTGATTAACAAAAAGAATCCCAAGTTCAAGGTTCGTCAAGGTTAATCCTGTTATGGTTTGAGTAATAATAATTATTAAATACTATGGCGATAAGAATAGTTGGTGTGGACTTGCCACAAGACAAGAGGGGTGAAATAGCTTTGACCTATATCTACGGTATAGGCCGGAGTGCGTCTAACTCCATTTTAGAAAAAGCAGGCGTTGATAAGAATATCAAGGTCAAGGACTGGACAGACGAACAGGCCGCAAAAATCCGCGAAGTAATCGGAAGCGATTTCAAGGTGGAAGGCGACCTCCGTTCCGAAATACAATTGAACATCAAGCGATTGATGGATATCGGCTGTTATCGTGGAATACGTCACCGTATCGGTTTGCCGTTAAGAGGACAGAGCACGAAGAATAACGCCCGTACCCGTAAAGGGAAGAAAAAGACAGTTGCAAACAAGAAAAAAGCTACTAAATAATAATTGAAATGGCAAAAAAAATAGTCGCAGCAAAAAAACGGAAAGTGAAAGTCGATGCGTATGGACAGGCCCATATTCATTCTTCGTTCAATAACATTATCATTTCGCTTGCCAATGGCGACGGTCAGGTAATCAGCTGGTCGTCGGCCGGCAAGATGGGATTCCGCAGTTCGAAGAAAAATACTCCCTATGCCGCCCAGGTGGTAGCGCAAGACTGCGCTAAAGTGGCTTATGACTTGGGACTGCGCAAGGTGAAAGTGTATATCAAAGGACCCGGAAACGGACGTGAATCGGCAATCAGGACAATTCACGGCTCCGGCATTGAAGTAACTGAAATTATTGACGTGACGCCATTGCCGCACAACGGCTGCCGTCCGCCCAAAAGAAGAAGAGTGTAATTAAATTAAAAGAAAATGGCAAGATATACAGGCCCCAAAACAAAAATTGCCCGCAAATTCGGCGAACCCATATTCGGCGCAGACAAAGTACTTGCGAAGAAAAACTATCCTCCGGGACAACACGGAAATAACCGGAAAAAGAAAACATCCGAATACGGTATCCAGTTGAAGGAAAAGCAAAAAGCAAAATACACATACGGTGTATTGGAAAAACAGTTCAGAAACATGTTCGAGAAGGCTTCCCGTTCGAAAGGCATCACCGGTGAGGTGCTGCTGCAACTCCTGGAAAGCCGTCTGGACAATATCGTGTTCCGTTTGGGTATTGCCCCGACACGCGACGGCGCACGCCAGTTGGTGTCACACTGCCATATCGTCGTCGACGGCAAGGTCGTGAACATACCTTCGTATTCCGTTAAACCGGGACAGATCATAGGAATCAGAGAACGCTCGAAATCACTCGAAGTGATTGGCAATGCCCTCTCCGGATTCAATCACAGCAAATACGGATGGATCGAATGGGACCAGAATTCCATGAGCGGTAAGTTTCTTCATCTTCCCGAAAGAACAGACATACCGGAAAATATTAAAGAACAGTTGATTGTAGAATTATATTCTAAATAATGACCTCATGGCGATATTAGCATTTCAGAAACCCGATAAAGTATTAATGCTGGAAGCAGACAATTTCTATGGCAAATTTGAATTTCGTCCGCTGGAACCGGGCTATGGCATTACCATCGGTAACGCCTTGCGCCGAATTCTCCTCTCGTCGCTGGAAGGTTATGCTTTTTCGTCGGTGAAAATAGAAGGAGTAACCCACGAATTTGCATCTATTCCGGGTGTACTTGAGGACGTCACGAATATAATACTTAACTTGAAACAGGTACGTTTTAAACGTACGACTGATGAGGACGAATCGCAAAAGATATCTCTGACCGTATCGGATACCGAAGTCTTCAAGGCCGGCGATATTCAGAAAAAAATGGCAGGATTCGAAATATTGAATCCCGATCTGGTGATCTGTCATTTGGACTCGAAAGTGTCGTTTCAGATGGAACTGACCGTCACGAAAGGACGCGGATACGTGCCGGCCGAAGAAAACGCAGACCCGGCCAATGCCGATGTCAGCGTGATTGCGATCGACTCCATTTTTACGCCCATACGCAATGTGAAATATCTGGTCGAAAACTTCCGGGTGGAACAGAAAACCGATTACGAAAAGCTGTTGCTCGAAATCGCAACCGACGGTTCGATTCATCCGAAAGACGCCCTCAGAGAGGCCGCCAAGATATTGATATATCACTTTATGCTCTTCTCGGACGAAAAAATTGCCGTAGAAACGGTCGATATTAACGTCAACGAAGAATTTGACGAAGATGTATTACGCATGCGCCAATTGCTCAAAAGCAAACTCTCGGAGATGAATCTCTCCGTGCGCGCTCTGAACTGCCTGAAAGCCGCCGATGTGGATACTGTGGGCGAACTGGTGAGATTTAATAAAAATGACCTGTTGAAATTCCGCAATTTCGGAAAGAAATCGCTCACCGAACTGGACGATTTGCTCGATAAACTCAACTTGTCGTTTGGCATGGATATTTCGAAATATAAATTAGATAAAGACTAAGTTATTGCAATGAGACACAATAAGAAAATCAATCATTTGAGCCGTACGCATTCTCACCGGCTGGCCATGCTTTCGAACATGGCAGCTTCGCTGATTATGCACAAACGGATTTTTACCACCACGGCAAAGGCAAAAGCCCTGCGCAAATACGTAGAGCCTCTGATTACGAAGTCCAAGGCGTCTTCAAAATCGCCCGAGGAAGTGATGCACCAGCGCCGTATTGTTTTTGCTTCGCTGCAAAATAAATACGCCGTAAAAGAACTCTTTCAAACTGTTTCCGAAAAAGTCGGCGACCGTCCGGGAGGGTATACGCGCATCATCAAAACAGGAAACCGCCTGGGCGACAACGCAGCCATGTGCTTCATTGAACTTGTTGATTTCAACGAAAACATGTTGAAAGAAACCAGGAAGGCGACGAAGACAAGGCGTTCGCGGCGCGGCAGTAAGAAAACTGCCGAGACAGCGGCTACCACAACTTCCACGGCAACGGCAACCCCGGTAGCGAAAAAAACGAAAAATAAGCCCGCAGCAGTGCCTGAACCGATAGACGAAGCCGTGACAGTCGAAACGGTCGAAGCGGATACAGAAGAAGAAACGTCTGTCGCTGAAATAGCAGTAGTAGAACCTGTCGCAGAAGAAGACGCACAGATCGAAACGGCCGAAGCGGATACAGAGGAAGAAACGCCTGTCGCTGAAGCAGAAGTAGCAGAAACTGTCGCAAAAGAAGGCGACGCACAGGTCGAAACGCCTGCAACCGAAGAAGAGAAAAAAGACGCAGAGTAATCGCGCTGTTTTCATACAAACAAAGAAGACGACGGCAACCTCATGGACGGGGATTGCCGTCGTTCTTTATTCATATACCGGACTGGAACAATTGTGCCGGAAATCCCTGCAATCGCATCGGACTCCGGCACAACTTCATTCATTCTTCATTTATCACCAGCCCGGATTCTGCGCCATCGGCTTATCCTTGTTCGTGTCGATCACGACCTGCGGGATCGGCCAGAGGTTGAAGGGCTTCGTCAGCGTTGCACGCGGGTCGTCCCAGTAGGCGTACTTCTTGATACGGTCTACGGCTACCGTCCCGCCCATGCGCAGCAGGGTGTTCCAGCGCGTTTCTTCGTAGACGAGTTCGCGGGCACGTTCGTCGAGAATCAGGTCGAGGCCGACGTCCGATGCCTGTACCATGTAGCTGCATTTGGCGCGCGTACGCAGTAGGTTGATGTCCGCCGCCGCACCCGCGTTATCGCCGCCGCGCCATTTGGCTTCGGCACGCAACAGGATGGTTTCCGGCAGACGGATAAGGTATTCGTCGCGGAAAAGGTTGCTGCGGTTTTCACCGTCGGCCAGGCCGGTATACTTGTCCGTCGCAATCTTGCAGGAGACGGGATAGACCTGCGTTGCGGCCACATCGACGGCGTCCTGGCTCTGTCCTTCACGGTTGAGTACGCTCCAGGGGATGGCTTTGCCGTAGTATTCCGACGAGGGGTTGTTGCCGAGGAACGTCCTGCGCAGCACGGCTTCGGAGTTGCGCAGGTCATCCGCCCACTTGCCCTCATAGACGATGTCGCGGGTGTAGAAGGTCGGCATGACCTGTACAATACCGCGTCCTCCCACATCTTCCATCGTTCCGCCGGCATGGCTGGCCAGTGGGTCGCGGAATACTGGCCCGAATACACGGGAATACTGCAGCTTGGACTGCCCGTCTTCCTTCCTGTACGCCGCATAGTCTGTCTGTGCGCACCAGATGGCTTCGCGGTTACCTTCCTGGTAGTTCTGATTGCCTTCCTGAAACAAATCCCAATACACGTTGCCTTCCAGCGGATAGCCGGCTGCCGAATAGAGGCGGTCGGGAGTCTGTTCGGCTACGTTTTGAGTATAATAGAAGTCGGGATTCTCGTTTTTCCGCGAGCCGAAACGTTCGGTCATCAGGCTGTACGTCCCGCCGTCGATAAGCTGGCCGGCGTATGCGATCGCCTTGTCGTATGCGGCTTTCGATTCGCCGGAGTTGCCTTCTTCGGTAAGCGCCACGCCCCTGTCGATGTACAGCTGTACGAGGTTGTGCTGCGCCGCGCCGCGCGTCAGCCGGCCGGGATGCGCCGTCGTTTCGGGCAGGTCGTTCAGTATGGCCTCCAGTTCGTCGATGGCAAACTGGTAGGTGGCCACACGGCTTGCCCGCTCGAAGTCGTAGCGCGGCGATGTCGTGATTTCCGTCACGATGGGTACGCCGCCATACAGTTCGCCGAGGTTGCGGTAGCAGAACGCGCGGAAGAAACGCGCCTGCGCCACGGCATACGCCCTGTCGGCTGCCGACGCCCAGGCGATTTGCGGCAGTTCGGCGGCATACAGCGCAAGGTTTGCCTTGGCGATCAACTGATACCAGTGCGAATAGTTGTTGTAGAACTCTTCTCTTGTGGCGTTCAGCGTGCCGTAGTCGTTGAAACGGTTGCCGCGGCGAATGGTAGCCACGTCGTACATGTCGGTGCCGTTGCCTCCGCGAAATACGAATGACGTGTTGTTTTCTTCCACCATGCAGAACATCACGCGAACATGCGAATAGCAGGAGACGAGTACCTGGTCGACCTGTTCGGAGGTCGAGAAGGCGTTGTCGACCGTGTAGAATGTTTCCGGATTTTCTTCCAGAAACGCGCTGTCGTTGCAACCAGTCCATGCCAGCAGCGCAGCCAGCAGAATGAAACTCTTGTATAATTTTTTTATCTTTTCCATAGTTATGTCAATGTATGAAAGTTAGAAACTAATATTTGCACCCAGCGAAAGGGTTGTCATCACGGGATAGTCGCCGGCGCGTACGCCATTTCCTATCTCCGGGTCGCCGCCTTCCCAGCCGGTAATCGTAAAGAGATTCTTTCCGGAGAGAAACAGTTTCAGGTTCTGTATTTTCAGATTCCTGACCCACGGTTCGCGGAAGGTGTACGAGAGGGTGACGTCCTGAAGGCGAACGAAGGTGCGGCTCTGCAGTCCCTGGAAACGGCTGTCGCCGGCAAACGTGGCCGCCGTATAGACGTTGCTTTTGTTTTCGGGCGTCCACCAGGGGATGTAAATGCTGTTGCTGTTGAACAGGCCGGAGCCGCTCGTCATATAGGCGGCCGCATTGCTTTTCAGGAAATATCCGCCTCCTCCGAACGTGCCGGTCAGCATGGCGTACAGATCCCAGTTTTTGTACGAAAGCGTATTGCTCATGTTCAGCTTGAAGTTGGGTCGGTCGTATCCCAGTATTTCGCGGTCTTCCGCCCCTATACTTCCGTTGCCGTCCACGTCCTTGTATTTGGGTACGCCGGGCGTTGCGCCGGTCATCTGGATGTAGGCCGCATCGCCTTCCTGCACGATACCGTCCTGTACGAAGCCGTAAATAGCGCCCAGCGACTTGCCGATAAAGCGGCTGTTGGCGATGTCGTCGTCCTCCTGTCCGTCGCCGTCGATGTCGTCGCCGTAGAGATGGATGAGTTTGTTGCGGTTCAGCCAGAAGGTAAGTCCCGTCGTCCATGTCAGGTCGCGGTTCTCGACGTTGACCGTGCGGAGCGTCAACTCAACACCCGTGTTACCGATTTCACCCATCGACGATTTCATCTGCTTGAAGCCGGTCATCACCGGAATGTTTCGGTCGAAAATCTGGTCGGTGGTACGTGAGAAATACAGGTCGGCGTCGAAGAAGATACGGTTCTCGAGCCAGGCCGACTCGAAGCCCGTGTTCCACGACGAGGTCGATTCCCATCCCAGCGAGGCGTTGCCCAGCGCGCCGGCGGTGATGCCGTAGAGGATATCGCTGTTGCCGAACTCGTAGCGTACGCCGCCCGTCGAACCGTTGTTGATGGTCGAAAGCGTGCCGTACGGGCCCAGTCCCTGGTTGCCGTTTTTACCGTACGACAGTTTCAACTTCAGGCTGTTCAGCACTTCCAGCGACTTCATGAACGATTCTTCGGTCACTCTCCAGGCCAGACCTGCTGCGGCGAAGTTACCCCATTTGTTGTCCGCCCCGAAGACCGAAGCGCCGTCGCGACGGTACGAAGCTGTCAGGAAATAGCGGTTGTCGAACGCATAGGATGCCCGCCCGAAATATCCGATATTGGAACGTTGATCCTTACTGATTTCCACTTTCTGCGTAGTCGCCTTGTGCAGTCCGTTAATGCCTAACGTCGTATTTCCGTTAGCGGCATAGTCGCTTCCGCGTGAAATGATCTGTTCCCAGTTTCTGCGGTCGCGGGTAGCTACTGCCGTTATGTCGACAGCATGTTTCCCGAAAACGTTTTTGTACGTCAGGATGTTGTCGATGAGCCAGCTGCCGGTGGAATTGTTGTTGATATTTCCGTTGGCGCTGCTCAGCAGGCTCTGGTATGTGGCCGGCGAATAGCGGGCCGGATCATCGTATGCACCCTCCTTTACGTAGTGCGTTTCGTAATAGAAGTCACCCGACTGGTTTTTACTCAGGTTACCCGCAAAGTTGAAGCGGTAGCTCAGCCCTTCGATCCAGGGTACTTTGACGACGGCAAAGGCGTTGAGGCGGAAATTGTTCCTCACGTCCACATTGTCGTGCGAACCGTTCGTGACGCCCCACAGAGGATGTGTCCCCGACTGAGTATAGGGATATTTTTCAATCAGCCCGTTTTCCTCGTCGCGATAGTTGACGCCGTATGGCGACATGACGTAGGCGTTCGACAGGCTTGCACCCGCACCGGAGTAATCCGAGCGCGTGTATGCACCGTCCAGACCGATTTGCAGCCAGTCGGTGATGTCGGTACTGACCTTCCCCAGAATGGATACGCGGTCATAATCGTCGCCAACCACAATGCCCTGATTTTTCGCGTAGGAAGAGGACAGGTAGTAGTTCGCCCGGTCGCTTGCGCCCGAAACGGACACCTGATAGTCCTGCAGATAACCCGTGTGGGTAGCCAGGTCGAACCAGTCGGTAGACTTTCCGGCATTCATGTTTTCCGTTTCCTGCGGTTTCATCCACGAGAGGTCGGTGTTGTTGTTACGCGCCAGCACGGATTCGAGCCACTGGTCGGGCGTCATCAGTTCCGGGCGGTTCTGCCACAGTTCCATGCTTCCCGAAGCGTTGAAGGTGACTACCGGCTTGCCCGTCCGTCCCTTTCTCGTGGTGATGATGATCACGCCGTTAGCCGAACGCGAACCGTAGGCGGCTGCCGAGGTAGCATCCTTCAGGATGTCATACGAAGCAATGTCGTTCGGGTTGATGTCGTTCAGGCTGCCCATGTAAATAACGCCATCGACCACAATCAGCGGGTCGTTGGAGCCGGAGATGGACTTCTGTCCGCGCAGCTGCATGGACGGCTGTCCGCCGGCGGAGTTCGTCGCGCCGATGTCCAGACCGGCAACATTACCCTTGAGGGCTTCGAGCGCGTTGAGGTTGGGCGCCAGCGCAAGGGGCGAGTTCTCGAGCCGGACGGAAGCTACCGATCCGGTGAAGTCCTGCCGTTTGGCCGTACCGTAACCGATGACGATGACCTCGTCCAGCGCCTGCAAATTTTCCTGCAGAGTGATTTGCAGTTGCGTCTGATTTCCTACGGCGATTTCCTGCGTGATGTACCCGATGAAGGAAATTTGCAGGACGGCATTGGCCGATACCGACAGCGTGAACTTTCCGTCCACGCCGGTGATGGTGCCGTTTGTCGTTCCTTTTTCAACGACATTGGCGCCGATAACACTTTCTCCGGTTTCGTCGAATACGGTGCCGGAGATCTGTTTTCCGGTCTGTTGCGCGAACATCAGGAGGGGACATGCCACCAGCGCGATCACGCAAACAAGCAAAGAAAACCGTCTTTTGTGGCTGCGTCCGTATGCGCAGCAGGGTTGTTTCTGTTTAAAAATGCAATTCATAGACTGTTTGATTTTATTTATAAATAAATTAATGTGATAATAAAACGATATGTTATCATTGTCGCGAAATCGGCACCGGCTGTGCAGGCCGACATGTTTTTCCGGATTTATTTCAACTTGAATTCATAGGTTTTCAGAATTAAAGGATTGTGAATTGTAATGGCTGTTCGGTATGGGCAAACGGATATCGCGGGCGGAATGGTTGCTGCACCGTGTCCGCGTGCGAAGATTCGAGTTGCCGGTGCAACGCCGTGCCGGACGGCGGCATGGCAGGCCCGTGCGTATTTTGCCGGGGTGACGTATCGAATTTGTTGCAGGTATTTTTCCCCGGATAGAAAAAAATATATATATTTTGACGCTTGACGCGCTCGCGAAAACGCGAAAAAATTACGCGGACGGAAGTGTAAAAGGCTAAGAGAGAGAGAGAGAGAGAGTATCAAAATATTCGAAACAAACAAATTTATGAGGCATAAAAATGTTTAATATTTTCATGCCTTTTGTCCCGGATACAAGCAAGGTTTCGTTTCTCATCTCTTTATAATTTGCGCAAAGGTATACGTTTTTTTTTGAATTTTCGCCGGATGCGATACAAAAAAATTTATGTCGAAGTGGAATTTAACATTTCTGCCGGTTTTTCAGAAGCGCTGCATGTCGCAAAGTTTTCTGTAGAAACCGTTGCGTGCGAGCAGTTCGTCGTGTTTGCCGCGTTCCGCGATTTCGCCTTCGTGCATGACGCAGATTTCGTCGGCGCCGCATATCGTGGACAGTCGATGCGCAATCACGATGGTGGTACGGTTGCGCATCAGTCGTTCGAGGGCTTCCTGCACCAGCCGTTCCGATTCGGTGTCGAGTGCGGAGGTGGCTTCGTCCAGAATGAGTATGGGCGGATTTTTCAGGATAGCCCGCGCGATGCTGATGCGCTGGCGCTGTCCGCCGGAGAGTTTGCTGCCACGGTCGCCGATGTTGGTTTCGTAGCCGTCCGGGGTTGCGACGATAAAGTCATGCGCGTTGGCAATACGGGCGGCTTCCTGTACTTCGTCTATTGTCGCATGTTCGACGCCGAAAGCGATGTTGTTGAAAAACGTGTCGTTGAACAGGATTGCTTCCTGATTGACGTTGCCCATCAGACTGCGCAGGGCGGTCGGCGAGACGTCGCGTATATCCGTGCCGTCGATGGTGATGCCTCCTTTCTCGATGTCGTAGAAGCGCGGCAAAAGGTCTACCAGCGTACTTTTGCCCGAGCCGGACTGTCCGACCAGCGCCACTGTTTTTCCCTTTTCGATGCGCAGTGAGACACCTTTCAGCACCCATTCGCTGCCGTACCGGAACCATACGTCGCTGTATTCGATGGCTTCGTTAAGCGCGACGGGTTTGGGATGAGGCGGGGCGGTGATGCTGTTTTCGGCCTTCAGTATTTTGTCGACCCGCTCGACCGAGGCCATTCCTTTCTGAATGGCGTAGATCGATTTGCTCAGGTCTTTGGCGGGATTGATGATGCTGTAGAAGATCACCAGATAGTAGATGAAGGCGGATGCGTTGATGACACTGTGGTTGGAGAGAATCAGCGTGCCGCCATACCAGAGAATGATGACGATGGTGAGCGTGCCGAGAAACTCGCTCAGCGGATGCGCCATCTGCTGGCGGCGGTAGATGCGGTTGGTGGTGTGGCGAAACATTTCGTTCGTCTGTTCGAACCTTTTCCGTATCTTTTTTTCGGCGACGAAGGCCTTTATGATGCGCAGCCCGCTCAGCGTCTCTTCTATCCGGCTCATCAGCAGCCCGAATTGCGCCTGTCCGAGCAGCGACTTCTTTTTCAGTTTTTTTCCCGCCTGCCCCATGACGTATCCCGCGAACGGCAGCAGAATAAGCACGAAAACCGTCAGTTGCCAACTTATAACCAGCATGGCCACAAGGTATATGAATATGAGTATCGGGTTTTTGAACAGCATGTCTAACGAACTCATTATGGACGATTCGATTTCGTTCACGTCGCCCGATACGCGGGCGATGATGTCGCCTTTGCGTTCTTCGGAAAAAAAGCCCAGCGGCAGTTCCGTGATTTTCGCATTTATCCGGTTGCGGATGTCGCGCACGACGCCGGTACGTATCGGAATCATCGTATAGAAAGCCATGTACATGACCGTGACTTTCAGGAGCGTCGTTGCCACAAGTGCCATGCATACGGTCAGAAGCGTGTACCGTTCGCCGTGTGTGCCGATCATGTCGTTCACGTACCAGAAGAAATTGTTCCGGGCAATTTCGGGCACGTTTTTCCATGCATCCCACGAGCCGAAATCCCATTCCCAGGAGATATACACATACGTGGCGTCGCCCGTCTTGAACAGGATGTCGAGTATGGGCATGATCAGTGCAAAGGAAAAGACGTTCAGTATTGCAGAGAGAATATTGAATACGATGTTCATGACCAGATACTTTTTGTATGGCGGCACGAAACGTTTCAGTACGCGAAAAAAATCTTTCATCGGATACGTTTTTTTTTGACAGCGGCAAAGATACGTATAAAATCCCGAATTTTGAATCTTGAATTTTGAATCCCTCCCCCCTACTCACATGCAGGTAATTTTACACACAAAAATACATAAAAGCAGGTATTGCCGGATACAAATGGACAGTGCACCTTTGTTCCATAAATTTTAAAAGAGATATTTATGAGTAAAATTGGAATTTTTTACGGGACATCCGGGGGCAACACGAAAGATATTGCCGGACGGATTGGTGCGAAACTGAATGTGAACGGCGCGGATATACGTGATGTGGCGTCGGTGAAAAAGAATGACTTGCTGCCGTACGACGTACTGCTGTTCGGCAGTTCCACATGGGGTCTGGGCGATTTGCAGGACGACTGGGAAGGATTCATCAGAGAGGTCGCTTCGGCCGATCTGTCAGGGAAGAAGGTGGCACTGTTCGGCTGCGGCGACTCGTCGTCCTATCCCGACACTTTCTGCAATGCGGTGGGGATAATATACAGGGCGGTGAAAGACAGGGCTACAGTTGTCGGCTTTACCGCTACGGACGGCTACATGTTCGACGATTCCGAAGCCGTCGTCGACGGGCGGTTTGCCGGTCTGCTCATCGACGAAGACAACGAAAGCGACCAGACCGAAGCACGTATCGACCGCTGGGTTGAGCAACTCGAAAAGGAACTGACATCATGAGGGTTTTCAAGTGCAGTGCCTGCTCGAAAATACACGTCGAAGCCGGTAACGTGCTCATCCATTTCCCTTCTCCGGAGCGATTGAGGAAATTCCTGGATTACCTCGAATCCATTGACGCCGATCATTATGCGGCGCTCAACCGGAGCCGAGGGCTGGAAAAGGATATTTACCTGCCTGCGGGCGACCGGCTGTCCGTCAACATGGCTTTTTCCGTCGCGGAGTTTGAAGAACTGAAGCGCGCGGTGCGCAATTATCTGGCCGGATACGAACCGGACAAATTGTCTTTTGCCGGCCTCCTCGCACTCTCGAAAGCCGGACTGAACTGAAACGGATGACGGAAATCACGGCACATGTTTCGGAAATTCCGGAACATGTGCCGAAAACTTCGGGAGAATGAAATCACCGTTCGGACAAAGTTTCACCACGTCCGAACGGTGTATCGTTTTTAATGGCTCGAAAAAACTTGTCCCGCGATTTTTTTTGTTTCGAAAAAACATCTATCTTTGTCCCCGGATTTTGGTGATGCCGCTTCCTTTCGGAAGAAGCATTGAAAAGGGAATCAGGTGCAAATCCTGAACAGACCCGCTGCTGTAAGCTCCGCCAAAGTCCTTGAACAATACTCAATCCACTGGAAAATCGGGAACAGACGAAAAACTGTTTCGACCCGCCTCCGGGAAGGACGTTCAAGGACGGAGCAAGTCAGAAGACCTGCCAGAAACCTGAGTTTAAAGCTTTCGTGGAATAAAGCTTGAGACAGATCGGGCAGGTTGCCGATATGAACGACAGATTTATTTCTTAGCCTGCAAGGTTTATCCCAACATTATTTTCGGAAAGAGTTTCCGGGTTTTGTATTCATCCGGATGCGGAGTGTCGAAGCTACTTTCCGGTTTCCCGTACGAAAGCTGTTTGATTGTCTGATTTAAACGGCTTTTTATGTTATATGTCAAAGCGCTGTGTGCAGGCGGATTGCTTGCGGCAGGCACGGTATCATTTGCGCAGAGCAGACTGGACAGCATCCAGCATCTGGACGAAGTGACGGTTGTAGCTGACCGTCATCGCGAGATTATTCCTTCGCAGCGACTTACAGGAGAAAAACTGGAAGCGCTGAGCAGTTTTTCCGTGGCCGACGCCATCCGATACTTTTCCGGCATACAAATCAAGGACTACGGCGGCATCGGCGGACTGAAAACCGTGGACGTGCGCAGCATGGGGACGAATCACACGGGCGTTTTCTACGACGGTATCCAACTGGGCAACGCGCAGAACGGACAGATAGATCTGGGCAAGTTCTCGCTCGACAACATGGAAGAAATCTCGCTCTACAACGGACAGAAAAGCGAAATCTTCCAGCCGGCGCGCGATTTCGGCTCCGCAGGCAGCATCTACCTGCGCACGCGCCGCCCGCATTTCGAGGACGGAAAGCGAACCCGCATCAGAGCCATCCTGCGGACAGGCTCGTTCGACCTCGTCAATCCTTCCTTCCTCTGGGAACAGCGGATTGGCGGCGACGGCGCAAACCCCGTCTCGGCAAGTCTCAATGCCGAATATGTCCATGCCTCGGGACGATACAGATTCCGCTACCGAAAAGTCTTTCAGGACGGCTCCGTGGCCTGGGACACGACCGCCGTCCGCCGGAACGGCGACATTCACTCCCTGCGTCTGGAAGGCGGACTGAACGGCCTTTCCGCACGGGGGAAATGGCATGTCAAAAGCTACTTCTACGACTCGGGAAAAGGCATCCCCGGCGCCATTGTGAATAATGTATGGAAACGCTCGCAGCGACAGTGGGACAGGAATTTCTTCGTGCAGGGCAGCTTCCGGCAGCAACTGTTCGAAGGATACGACCTGCTGGTCAACGTGAAATATGCCGACGACCGGATGCGCTACCTGAACCCCGACACGACCCTGATGTATATCGACAACACATTCCGGCAGCAGGAGGTATATGCTTCGGCCGCCAACCGGTATGCCATCCTGCCGAACTGGGACGCAAGCCTTTCCGTCGACTATCAGTGGAACACGCTGGACGCCTCCCTGCAGGATTTCGTATATCCCCGGCGTCATACGGCGCTGGCGGCGCTGGCTACCGCCTTCGAATGGCGCCGTCTGAAAGCACAGGCAAGCCTGCTGGGAACATTCGTCTTCGAAAACGTAACACGCATCCGGCACGGAGACGGCAACGGTGATACGCTGTCCGACGCCCGCACCGGCATTCCCGACGACAAACAGGAATATACGCCTGCCCTTTTCCTCTCCTATCAGCCCTCGGCAGGCGAAAATCTCTTCTCGCCGCTGTTACTGCGCGCCTTCTACAAGCGGATTTTCCGAATGCCCACCTTCAACGACCTGTACTATACCGACGCGGGCAACATCGCCCTTCACCCCGAATATACCACACAGTACAATCTGGGCATACAGTACGGCAAACATTTTGAGCAGTCTGTCGTCCGCCGCGTGAATCTCCGCGCAGACGCCTACTATAACGAAGTGACGAACAAAATCATAGCCGTCCCAAAAGGCAACGGACAGTACCGCTGGATGATGATGAACATCGGCTATGTGGAAATCCGCGGGATAGACGTTTCCGCGCAGGCAGACATGCAGTGTACCGCGTCTCTGCAGTGCAGCGTCAACCTGAATTATACCTGCCAGAAGGCGCAGGACTTCAGCAACCCTTCCGACAACGACCCCGAAGCCGGTACGTATGGCGGACAAATCGCCTATATCCCGTGGCACAACGGTTCGGTAATCGCCACTGCCAATTACAGGTCGTGGGACATGAACTACAGTTTTATCTACGTGGGCGAGCGCTATCACAACTCGTCCAATATCCCGCAGAACCACGAACAGCCGTGGTACACACACGATCTGACGGTCGGAAAAACATTCGGAGACAAAAAGATAAGATACAAACTCTCGGCAGAGGTAAACAACCTGCTCAATCAGTACTACGATGTGGTGCAGAACTACCCCATGCCGGGACGCAATTATAAACTGGTTTTAAAAGTGGAGATATGAGGAGATATGTTTTTTAATGCACGTTTTTTTGTTACACGATACAAAAGTAGAAAAAAAAGAACTATGAAAAAGAATCCGACAACCCTTTTCATGAAGCGCGGGCTTGTGTTGTCCGCATGGTTTGCGTTTGTGGCGGCGGGTTTTGTTGCCTGTCGCGACGAGACGGAGATCTTCACACCCGAAGAAGTGGAAGTGTCCGCGCCCGAACAGACCGTCATTCAGGGGTTCTACCTGCTGAACGAGGGCAATATGGGCAGCAACAAGTCGACACTCGATTACTACGACTGCGAAACGGGTGTCTACCGCCGCAACATCTACGCCGACGCCAACCCGTCCGTCCCCAAGGAACTGGGCGACGTGGGCAACGACATCGCCATCTACGGCAGCAAGCTCTACGCCGTCATCAACTGTTCCAACAAGGTGGAAGTGATGGAAGCCGCCACCGCCCGGCGACTGGGACAGGTCGACATCCCCAACTGCCGCTACATCCGCTTTCATGAAGGCTATGCCTACGTCACGTCGTATGCCGGGCCGGTGAAACTTGATCCCGAATACGAGCAGCGGGGATATGTGGCCAAGATCGATACGGCGACGTTTCAGGTCGTCGACCGCTGTCTGGTCGGCTTCCAGCCCGACGAACTGGAAATTGTCGGCAACAAGATTTACGTTGCCAATTCCGGCGGCTACATGTTTCCGAACTACGAAAGCACGGTATCGGTCATCGACCTTGCGTCGTTCACCGAGACGAAGCGAATCGAAGTAGCCCGCAACCTGCACCGTCTGCAGGCCGACCGCCACGGCAACCTCTGGGTCACCTCGCGCGGCGACTACTACACGCAGCCCTCGCGCCTGTACAGGGTGGACACCGGAAGCGACGAACTGGTCGACTCGCTCGACATTGCCGTCTCCAACTTCTACCTCGACGGCGATTCGCTCTACCTCTACAGCGTGGAATGGAGCTACGTGGCGATGGAGAGCGTCACCACCTACGGCATTGTCGACGTCGCACGCCGCGAGGTCGTCTCGCGCAGCTTCATCACCGACGGCACCGAACAGCAAATCAGGATACCCTACGGCATCCTGGTGCATCCCGGAACGAAGGACATCTACGTCACCGACGCCAAAAACTACGTCTCGCCCGGCACGCTCTACTGCTTCGACAAAGACGGCAAACAGAAATGGAACGTACGCACGGGCGATATTCCGGCGCACTTTGTTTTAATGGTTAATGATTAATCTTTTTGTGAGTATAAATATATGATAATATGAAAAAGGAATATTTTAAAGGAGAAGAGCATCATTTGCCGTCCGTGTACAAGCGTTTATCGATACGGTTTAATCATTTACGAGTTCAAAGACACGTAGAAACAATCAGGATAGCAGTTAACGAATAAAGTAAAGAATAGTAGTCAATAGTGAGTGACTGGTGATTTTGGGCTTTAGCCCATTCATTTTTCATAGCTGTTGGCTTCAGACAACAGACAAATAATAAAAAAAAGAATTATGAACAAAGGAATATTGAAAGATACGAAGAAAGCAGCCGGTTCCGGCAGGAAATGCCTGACCGCATTTGTCGCCCTGTGGATAGTTATGCGTTTGGCGGCGCAGTCGCAGTCGCCCTACATCAGCAAGGTCTACGACTTCATGCCTGCGCCGGGACAGTTCGTCAACGAGATGCCCGCGTACGCGCCGGGCGATACGCAGGAAGACATGAACCGCAAGGTAGAAGAAACAATCGCCGGAGCAAATCACAACGAAGGCATGATCACGCTTGGCGGATTCGGCGGATACATCGTTTTCGGCTTCGACCACGAGGTGACCAACGAACCCGGCCGGTACGACTTCCGCATCCTGGGCAACGCCTTCTACGCCGATGCCAATCCCAACGGCGACACCTCGCGCGAAGGAGGAAGCTGCGAGCCGGGCATCGTCATGGTTTCGCGCGACGTGAACGGCAACGGACTCCCCGACGACCCCTGGTACGAACTGGCCGGCAGCGACTACCACCATCCGGCGACCATTCACAACTACCGCATCACTTATTACAAACCTGACGAAAACAAGGTGCGCGACCCCGACCCGAATTATCCCGCTATCAACGACCGTACCTACATCCGCTGGACGACCAACGGGCACGGCGACGGGTACCTCTTCCGCAACATCTATCACACCCAGTCCTACTATCCCCGCTGGACGGGCGGCGAAACGCTCTCCTTCGAAGGGACGAAACTGGCCGACAACTACGTGGACGAGAGCGGGAAAGGCAGCTACTACGTGCAGTACGCCTCGCACTGGGGATACGCCGACAACCATCCCAACGCCGACGGCCGTTCCGGGTTCAACATCGAATGGGCGGTCGACGCCGGCGGAAACCCCGTCGCGCTACCCGGCATCCACTTCGTCAAGGTCTACACCGCCGTCAACCAGTACTGCGGATGGCTGGGCGAGACGTCCACCGAGATAGCCGGCGCCGAAGACCTGCACCTCACTGGACGCGACGCCGCCGTACCCGTCTTCGTCTCGGGCATCACCCTGAACCGCAGCGCGGCCTCGCTCACCGCAGGACAGACGCTGACGCTGTCCGCCGACGTGACACCGGCCAACGCCGCCGACCGTCGCGTCACGTGGCAGAGCAGCAACGCCGCCGTAGCCTCGGTCGCCAACGGCACGGTGATGGCGCTCGCCAACGGCACGGCCGTCATCCGCGCCATTGCAAACGACGGATACTACGTGGCCGAATGTAACATCTCCGTCGCGAGCGGCGGCCAGGTCGACCCCGACCCCGATCCAGGCCCCGGTACTGACCCCGATCCCGACCCGCAGCCCGGCGGCACGAAAGTGACCGGGGTGACGCTCAGCCGCACGCAGATGGAGATGAAGCCCGGCGACATGACGCCGCTCGTCGCTACCGTGACGCCCTCCACAGCGACGAACCGCGCCGTAAACTGGAGCACCTCCGCTGCCCGCGTAGCCGAGGTCACCGTCAACGGCCTCGTCCTGGCCGGCGAACCGGGTACGGCCATCATCACTGTCACCACCGTCGACGGACAGCGTACCGCCTCCTGCACCGTGCAGGTAAGGAACGCCTCGGCCAACGACGACGTCACGGCCGACCGCCCACAGGCCACCGCCGCCGCCGGCATCCTCCATCTCGTCCGCCTCGACGGATACGACTGTGCGCTCTTCACCGCCACCGGACAGCTGATCAGCGCCTTCCGACCCGCCTCGCCCGACGAATACCGACCCTGCTCCCTGACACCGGGAATCTATATCCTCACCGCACGGAAACAGGGCGAAGAGAAACAGATTGTGATTAAATTGAAATTTTGAAAGGAATAGAATATGATTGAAAACAATTGCAATCGCAGTTGTCTAAAGGCAACAGCGATGAAAAAAGATGGGGCTAAAGCCCCGAAAGCTCCGGATGCGCATGTTTTGGGCTTTAGCCCAATTCTTCTTCATAACTGTTGGCTTCAGCCGACCGAGAAGAAGAAAGCCCCGGATGCGCCTGTCTTGGGCTTTAGCCCAATTCTTCCTTATAACTGTTGGCTTCAGCCGACTGAGACCCCGGATGCTGAGACCCCGGATGCGCCTGCTTTGGGCTTTAGCCCAATTCTTCTTTATAACTGCTGGCTTCAGCCGACTTGGTTTCAGCCGACTAAAACAAAAAGAGCATGTCATACATAAGAATCTGGGTACATCTGGTATTCTCCACCAAGTACAGGCGCGCCCTATTATCGAGCGAGCTACGTCGGGAGATGTTCGAGCACATACGGGTAAACGGTGCGGCGAAGGGGATTTATTTGAAGGCGATAGGCGGTTACGTGGAGCACGTACACTGTCTGTTGTCGCTTGGCTCCATGCAGACGATGGCCGAGGTAGCGCAGTTGCTCAAGGGCGAGAGTTCGTTTTGGGTCAACAAGTACGGCACATGCAGTTACCGGTTCACCTGGCAGGACGACTATTATGCCGTTTCGGTTGGCGAATCGCAGTTACCCAGGGTGATCGCCTACATCGAGAACCAGGAACGGCATCATGCCAAACAAACCTGGGAAGAAGAAGAACAGAAATTTATAGACAAATATGGATTTCAGTTGCAGTTGTCTAAAGGCAACAGCGATGAAAAAAGAGAGGAGGCTAAAGCCCCAGGCAATGAAGAAGAAGGGAGGTTAAAATCCCAGGCAAAGAAGGGTATTTAAATCCCTGGGGCTTCAGCCCCATTTTTCTTCTTCATAGCTGTCGGTTTCAACCGACCGATTTGAAAAAGAGCGAACGAATAGAGATAGAATTATTAATATTAAAACGATCAGATTATGGCAAAATTCGAATGGAAGGTCTGGTTACGTCCGAACGTATTGACGGGCGATCCGACCGATTATGTAGCAGAAGTCGACACGGCCGGGCACACCCGGCAGCAGGCCGACATCATTGAGCGAATGGTAGCAGAAGGTTCCGAGATCAAGTCCGAGACCATCAAAGCCATTCTGGACCGCACCAACGCCATCAAGCGCGATTTCATTTTGCGCGGCTACGGTGTCAACGACGATTTCATCCACCTCACTCCGCGGGTTCCAGGCTCGTGGACAGGCACGGAGACCTACACCGAAGGCAAGCACCGCGCCACCGTCGACGCCGTCCTCTCCAGGGACATGCACGAAGAACTCAAGCAGGTTGGCGTGCGCGTACTCGGGGTTGCCGATTCCGGCGCGCGCATCATGCTTGTCACCGACGTAGCCACGGGGAAGACCGACGGGACCCTCACCCTCGGCGACGACATCGTCATCGCCGGCGACAAGGTCAAGATCGTCGGACTGCCGCAGCCCGACGGTTCGATGGAACCCGGCATCAACGTTTACTTCGTCACACCTGACGGCGTCGCTGCCACCCAGGCCGCACGAATAAGCGAAAACATGCCCTCGAAAGTCGTCGCCCGCGTACCCGCAACGCTCGCCGAAGGCATTTACACCCTGCGTATTGTCACACGTTTCGCAGGAGGCAAAATCCTCAAGACCCCGCGGGTCATCGAGTATGCCGTACCGCTCGTCGTACCCAAGCCCTAGGACTGATGGCCTCGATTCGGGAAGACACTCTTCACAACGTTGGGAAGACCCTCTTCACCGCGTTGGAAAGACCCTCTTCACCGCGTTGGAAAGACACTCTTCCCAACGTTGTGAAGACCCTCTTCCCGGAGACGGAGGTAAAAGGTGAGCAGTAAATGACACATGGCGTATGGATGTACAGGCAATTCGGGGCTTTAGCCCCCCTATTTCCCCATGCCGGCGGATTCATCCGACGGCAAAAGGAGGATGGTGTATGGACAGGCAGGCGATTCGGGGTTTTATCCCCCCTATTTCCTCCATGCCGGCGGATTCATCCGACGGCGGATCAATTTTCGGCCCTCAAGGGTTGTATATTTTATTTTTTCAATTAGTAACGTTTCTCTAAAACAAGTAAACTATGAAACGAAACTTTTTTTTCATTGCGCTCGCTCTATGCGCAGGGATGCTCGCC
>JAISXP010000001.1 GCA_031270465.1 Tannerella sp.
CTGGCGGATGCGGGACAGGAAGAAGAACGGGGCACGCCGCCGGAAAAAACGAAACTGATCAAATTAGTAGAGGAGGTGTCGGATCAAGCCTTGATGAAAGCGTATTCGAGGCAGAAATCCACACTCGCATTTTTTAAGGAAATGAAACAGGAGACGCTGGAACGATTCATACGCCCCCGCATCGAATTAGCCAACCGGCGGATTGTGGAACTGGCCCGGCAAACAGATATCCCTGTTTTCTGGAGGGAAGAGATTGCTGTTAAAACTTTTTACGAAGACTACCAGGTGCGCCTCGTTTCATCACCTGCCGAATGTCTGTTTAATTTCGTGAAAGACGAAAAAGGCCTGAGGTATTTTATCTCGCTCACCTGCGAAGGCCGGGAAATCTCACTGAGGAAAAAGCCCGGACTCATTCTCTCGGAAAAACCTTGCATCGTATTGACAGGAAAGGAAATTCTCAGCGTGGAAAACATTGAGGCAAAAAAACTAACCCCTTTCTTCGGAAAAGAGCATATCAGCGTGCCCGCCCAGACGGAAGCAATGTACCTGAAGAATTTTGTGTTCAAAACCATGCAGGCATACGAAGTGAAGATTCAGGGCATCCCGGTCAGGGAAATCAAACCGGAACGGAAGGCTTTTTTGTCGCTCGAAAGAGATTTCCGCCAGGAACTGGTTTTCATCCTCAGCTTCCGCTACAATGACTCCCCACGGGTGTACCCCGGCAGCGCTCCGAAGAAAACGGTGGAACTCGAAGAAGCTGCCGCCGACGGACTGCCGGCTATCCGCTGGTACCGACGGGATATGGCCTGGGAAATGAGACTGACAGAGCATTTGCAGAAGGAAGGCCTGCGGAAAAAAGACGATAACCATTTCTATCCTGCCGGCGACAGCCAGACGCCTTTCCTCCTGATCGAATGGATGAATCAGCGGGAGAGCGATGCGCTTCAGGATTTTATCCTGGAATACAATCTGGAACGCCTGTATTTTGTCAAACCCATCTCTGTGAAACACGATTTCGAGGCGAAAATAGACTGGTTCGAAATCAATATCGAAGTCACTGTCGGCGAATATATATTGCCCTTCAGCTGCTTCAGAAAGCATATACTCGAAGGAAATAACGAATATGCCTTACCCGACGGAACGGTGTTTATTCTTCCCGGAGAATGGTTTGAAAAATACCAGGACCTGCTTCGCTACAGCGAAGAAAAGAACGGAAGCCTCCGGCTGAAAAAAATATATACCCCGCTGCTGAATCATACGCTAAGCAAACAGGTAGCGGATGAGAAACGCCAGCTAATCGACGATATACTGCAAATCCCCCTCGTCCGCCCCAGGCTGCCCGAACAAGAGCACGCCCTTTTGCGCCCGTACCAGAAGGAAGGCTTTTACTGGCTGGAACATTTATACAAAAACGATTTCGGCGGATGCCTGGCAGACGATATGGGGCTGGGGAAAACCCTGCAAACCATCACCTTGCTGCAATATATCTATGCAGGAAACGAACGCGGAAGCCTGCCGCCGGCACTGGTCGTCGCCCCGACTTCGCTCCTGCACAACTGGAAAAACGAACTGGCACGCTTCGCTCCCGAACTCCAGGTGTATCTATATACAGGAGATAAACGACTGAAAAGCAAGGAGGCAGAAAGGACGTTTTATGGCTGCCAGGTGGTCGTTGCCTCGTATGGGGTGATGCGTAATGACATTGAATACCTGAAGGAATATACGTTTCAGATGATCATCCTCGACGAAAGCCAGTATATCAAAAACCCTTCTTCGCTGGCATACCAAGCAGCCAAGCAGCTCACCTCTCTCCATAAATTAGTACTGACGGGCACTCCTCTTGAAAATTCGCTGGACGACTTATGGGCGCAATTCAACTTCATCAATGAAGGCCTTCTGGGCGATCTGACGTCTTTCAGGAAAGATTTTGTCCAGCCCATCGTCAGAGAAAAAAACCAGGAGCGCGAAGCGCTGCTCAAAAGGATGATCAGCCCTTTCCTGCTCAGGCGCACCAAAGAAGAAGTAACCCCCGAACTCCCCCCCCTGCTTCAGGAAGTAATCTATTGTGATATGACAGAGGAGCAACAGGCTATCTATGAGGGCGAGAAGAACCGCATCCGCAATCTCCTGATCGAAGCCAGAGAACATCCGGAGCTGCCACACGGGCCTTTTGTCGCCTTGCAGGGACTGAATAAATTACGGCAATTGGCAAATCATCCCAGACTTATCGATGCCGATTACACGGAGGATTCGGGAAAATTCGACCAAATCCTGCTTTCTTTCGAAACACTGAAAGCAAGCAATCACAAAGTACTTATCTTTTCGTCCTACGTCAGATACCTGAATCTGCTCGCAGAAAGGTTCGACGCCGAAGGCTGGAAATACGCCATGCTGACGGGCGAAACACGAAAAAGGGAAGAGGAGATCAAACGCTTTACCGGGAATGCCGATATCCACTGCTTTTTCATCTCTCTCAAAGCCGGTTCTACGGGGCTGAACCTCACGGCAGCCGACTATGTGTTTATCCTCGACCCCTGGTGGAACCCCGCTGCCGAGATGCAGGCCCTGAGCCGGGCGCATCGCATCGGACAGGAGAAGAATGTCATTGCCTGCCGGTTTATTTCTACCGCGACAGTGGAAGAAAAAATCATGCAGCTACAGGAAAACAAAACTACTTTATACGAGACATTTATAAACGAAAACAACCCCCTTTCCCAATTCACCTGGGCGGAAATCGAGGAATTGCTGAATTAAAGGATGAAAACTCCCATAGACTTTTACAGAAAAAATGCGGAGAGGCTGCACGCGGTACGATTGGATTGACAGTTCAAAAATTCAAGGGTTTCCGGCAGGAACATCCTGTGTATCGGAACAGGTTTATCCCGCGTGCAGCATAAAAAATTGCAGAACTTTGTTCGAACCGGAATATTCGGAATGTAAAAAAATGTTATTTTCAACCCGTATTCCAGTGTATGCCCCGGTCGGAGGATAGTCAGAGGATAGTCGGAGGATAGTCGGAGGATGAAAGTGTGAAAAAAGCTGAAGATTGCCCGGAAATAAACCGTACGGCTTACTTCCGGGCAAATCTTTTATATCCCGCTGAAATCTACCGCGTCGAACAGCAGCGACGGAATCCTCCAACTCGAACTGATGAGAGGATCGTTGCCTGTTTCCACGAGATTTTTCCACAACGTCAGCATATTACCCGTGATGTTCATCTCGCTGACCGGCTGGACGGGTTTGCCTTTTTCAATCAGGAACCCTTCGATGCCGTACGAGAAGTCGCCTGTCGTACTGCTGCAGTTCCCTCCGTTGAAGCCCGTCACAAGAATGCCTTTGTCGAGCGAGGCAATCAGTTCGTCGAGATTTCTGCTGCCCGGCGACAGGATCAGGATGGAAGGCGAATCGATGGTACGTTCCGTTTCCAGTTTGTTTGCGTAATAGGTGTCGATGTAGTACGTTTTCAGCACTCCTGCGTCGAATACCGGCATCTGTCCGGTGGCTACGCCTTCGCTGTCGAAATATCGCGCGCCGGCGGCTTTGGGCAGGTGCGGGTTGTCGATCAGGGTCACGTTGTCGCCCAGCACCTTTTCGTTCAGCCTGTTCAACAGGAAGGAGTTTTTCTGCTGGATGGACGATCCGTACAGTGCGTTGATGACGGGCGAGAGCAGCCGTCTTGAATTCATGAAGTCCACCAGCATCGGCATTTGCGCCGAAGCGGTTTTTTTCTGTCCCAGTTTGCGCAGGGTACGTTCCAGCGCTTTTGAGCCGATGCCATCTCTGCGAAGCGTGTCGAAGTAGAGCGACGAGTCGTACCAGTAGTCCGACGGGCGCGCGTCGCCGTCGCCCTTGATGCTGACGCTGCCGGAAAGGGAGAAATAGGAGCCGGACGATTCGCCTTCGAAGCCGTTGCTCGCAATCATGTATCGGAAGCTGTCACCGTCACCGTACGACGATTCTGCTGCTACGATGCGCGGATCTTTTCCTGCGATTTCACCGCATATATGCAGGGCAAGCGCTACTTTGTCGTCGGGCGGAATGGTTTCGAACTGCGGGTCATAGAGTTGCAGGTCGTTGCCTTCGCCCGTGTAGTAGAGCGAGGCGTCGGGGAGTGTCCGCGCCCTGTCTTCGGCGAGGTAGCGGGTCGAATCGATGCCGTTGCGGATAAATTTTTCCAGTTCTTTGCGTTCTGTCCGGTTGGTCGAGAATGTGCCGTAGCGTCCGTCTACGAAGAGGTGAATCGAGAACGCATTTTCCGATGCCTGCTGGAGGCGGTCGATTTTCATGTTGCGTATTTCGAACGAGGTGTTCGAGCCGTGATACAGGCTGATGCGGACACCCTGGCATCCGTTTTTCAGGGCAAAATCCATCGCCCACTGTGCTGTTTTTTTATGTGCTTCCGTAATCATATCAACTTTCTCCTCCTACCGTAAGTTTACTGACCAGTGCGGAGGGCATGCCGCATGTGACGGGACATGACTGTCCGTCCTTGCCGCAAGTCCACGTGCCGTTGTCCATTTTATAATTGTTGCCTACCATCGTGATGTCGGCCAGCGCTCTGGGGCCGTTGCCGATGATGTTGATGTCCTTGACGGGTTGCGTCAGTTTGCCGTTTTCTATCAGATAGCCGTTCTTGACAAAAAAGGTGAAGTCGCCTGCTCCGATTTGTACCTGTCCATTGGTGAAGTTGGCGGCGTAGACTCCTTTTTTGACTGCGGCGATGATTTCTTCTTCGTCGTACTGTCCTGCTTCCATATATGTGGAGCGCATTCGTGGAATGGGTATCATGCGAAACGATTCTCGCCGTCCGTTGCCGGTGGGCGCTATGCCGTAGTGTTTCGAACTGATGCGGTCGTGCATGTAGCTTGTCAGTATGCCTTCGCGGACGAGGTAGGTCTTTTGACCTTCGATGCCTTCGTCGTCGATGTTTACCGAGCCGCGGTTGCCGGCGATGGTTCCGTCGTCTATTACATTAATATTAGGGTCACATACTTTCCGGTTCAGTTTGTCGGAGAAGATGGATGTATTTTTGCGGTTGAAGTCGGCTTCGAACGCATGTCCGATGGCTTCGTGCAGGAGTATGCCCGATCCTCCGGCGCCCATTACGACGGGCATTTCGCCACCTTTGGGCTTGACAGCCTGGAAGAGGACGGAGGTTTTGTCTACGGCTTCGCGGGCTATCGTTTCGACGATTTCATCGGTCAGAAATTCGGTTCCGGTGCGGAACGAGCGGCTGGCGTAGTTGTTTTCTATCCTGCTGCCGTCCGTCATGATGCACTGTGCATAGATTTGCGCCATCGGGCGATAGTCGTAGTACATCAGTCCTTCGGAATTGCAGAAGAAGATGTGCGACGTGGTGTCTCCCAGGCCGGCCATTACTTTGGATACACGCCTGTCGAGAGCGAAAATCCTGTCGTTCAGTTTTTGCAGGAAAGGCATCTTGTCCTTGATCGCGATTTCATCCCATGGCGTTTTCACGATATAGTAGTTGTTCGTGACAGACAGTTCGGTCAAATTGACGGGTTCTCTGCGTGCGCCGCCGTCGGCTATGCGTGCTGCCGTTCGTGCTGCCTTGAGCATTTCGCGGAGCGTGATGTCTTCGACGTAGGCATAGCCGGACTGGTCGCCGGACAGGACACGTACGCCTATTCCGAAGTCGATGTTCGACGAGGCGCGGTTGACAGCGGCGTCCTGCAGGCCGACGTTGTTGGAGTAGCTGTGTTCGAAAAACAGGTCGGCATAGTCGCCTCCCTTTTCGAGTGCGGCGGAGAGCGTTTTCTGCAAGTCGCTCTCGGTAACGTTGAAATGATTCAACGCAAAATGGATAGCAGCCGATTTGCTGCCGGAAGTCGCCGGGTGGCAACTTCCCAGTATGGAAGGTGCGGTCAATGAGCCTATCATCGCCATTCCTCCCGTTTTAATAAATTCGCGTCGGTTGAACTGCATAATAATTTATCCGATAAAAATAACATGCTGCAAATGTACGTGAAATATTTCGAGATTCAAGAAATCGAGGATTCAAAAATTCAAAAAAAAACCGGATTCATGGTTTTCTGTGTCCCTTGTGTTTTCGCGGTGAAATAAAAAACAGAGAGTCTCTGAAGAAACCATCTCCAAAATATCCGTCTGTGTTAAATTGCATTTGAAATGCAACCCGATTGCACCTCTGCTGCCGTAATTCAAAGATTCTTGGTATATTTGCAGCAATTTTAAACGGAAAAAATGGAAAAGCAACTATTACTGGGCGACGAAGCGATTGCCCGTGCGGCTGTCGACGCCGGACTGTCGGGGGTATATTCCTATCCCGGAACGCCTTCGACGGAGATAACCGAATATATCCAGAATTCGTCGACGGCGCACGAACGCGGCATCCACAGCCGCTGGTGTACAAACGAAAAGACGGCAATGGAAACGGCGCTGGGAATGAGCTACGCCGGCAAGCGCACGCTATGCTGCATGAAGCATGTGGGGCTGAACGTGGCGGCAGACTGCTTCATGAACGCCGCCATGAGCGGAATCCACGGCGGGATGATCATCGTCTCGGCAGACGATCCCTCGATGCATTCGTCGCAAAACGAACAGGACAACCGTTTCTATGGCCATTTTGCAATGATACCGATGCTCGAACCTTCCAGCCAGCAGGAGGCCTACGACATGGTCTACGACGGCTTTGAACTGTCCGAAACGCTGGGATACCCCGTTTTGCTGCGTATCACGACGCGCCTGGCACATTCGCGCGCCGGCGTTGTCATCCGTCCGCCCAGACCGCAGAACCCGCTGCAATGTCCCGCCGACGGTCGTCAGCGATACATCCTGCTGCCTGTCAATGCTCGCCGGCGATACAGGGAACTGATTGCCGCACAGGACAGAATGACTGCGGCATCCGAAGAATCCGTCTACAACCGGTATTTCGACGCTCCGGACAAAAGACTGGGAATCGTCACGACGGGGCTTGCGTTCAATTACCTCGTCGAGAACTGTCCCGGCGGGTTCGAACATCCGGTGCTGAAAATCTGCCAGTATCCCCTGCCCGTGCGTTTACTCGCGAAGCTGGCGGAAGAGTGTGACGGGATACTGATGCTCGAAGAGGGCTACCCTTTTGTCGAAGCGCAGTTGAAGGGTCTTTTGGGCGTGGGGCTGAAAGTGAAAGGACGTATGGACGGGACGCTTGCGCGCGAGGGCGAACTGACGCCCGACGCAGTCGGCCGGGCGCTCGGCAAGCCGGTCGATACGTATTATGCCGTACCCGATATTGTCGCAAAACGCCCGCCCGCGCTCTGCCGGGGATGCGGTCACCGCGACCTGTTCGACGCCCTGAACGAAACGCTCGGTGAATACGACGATCCGAAAGTATTCAGCGACATCGGCTGCTATACGCTGGGAGCGCTGCCGCCGCTGCACGCGATAGATACCTGCGTCGACATGGGCGCATCCATCACCATGGCCAAGGGAGCGGCGGACGCGGGCGTTTTCCCGTCCGTGGCGGTGATTGGCGATTCCACCTTTACCCATTCGGGCATGACGGGGCTGCTGGACTGCGTCAACGAAAACAGCAACGTGACGATCATCATCTCCGACAACGAAACCACTGCAATGACCGGCGGCCAGGATTCGGCAGGAACGGGACGCCTCGAAGCCATCTGCACCGGCATAGGCGTGGCCGAAGAGCACGTCCGCGTCTTCGTCCCTCTCGCGAAGAATTTCGGGGAGATGAAAACGGTTATCCGTGAAGAAATCGAATACAGAGGCGTTTCCGTGCTGATTCCGCGCCGTGAATGTATCCAGACATTGACAAGAAAGAAAAAGGAGAAAACAAAATGAAGACAGACATTATTTTATCGGGCGTAGGCGGACAGGGCATCCTTTCGATAGCCGCCGTCATCGGCGAAGCCGCCGTCAGAGACGGGTTGTATATGAAGCAGTCCGAAGTACACGGCATGAGCCAGCGAGGCGGCGATGTGCAGTCGCACCTGCGCCTGGCCGACAAACCGATTGCTTCCGACCTGATTCCTCCGGGACAGGCCGACCTGATCATTTCGCTCGAACCGATGGAAGGCCTGCGCTACCTGCCCTATCTGAAAAAAGATGGATGGCTGGTTACGAACATCCGCCCGCTCATCAACATACCGGACTATCCTGATATGGAAAAGATACACGCCGAACTGGAGAAACTGCCGCATACGGTGGCGCTCGACGTCGAAACCATCGCGAAGGAGACCGCCGGCTCGCCACGCACGGCCAACATCGTCATGCTGGGCGCCTCGACGCCCTTCGTCGGCATCGAATACGACAGGATTGCCGCCGGCATACGTTCGGTTTTCGGCCGCAAGGGAACGGAGGTCGTGGAAATGAATCTCAAAGCGCTGCAAGCGGGATACGATGCGGCGAGGGATTGCCGGGATTAAAAATTTAGGGATCGCGTAAATACAAAAAACAGAACGTGATTATTTTTCGATAAAATCAAGTTTTTTACAACCCTCCGGGACATGGAATCGAACCGTTACATGCTATTTATTTCGCATCGCTTAAGATTCAAGACTGTCATCGGCCGGGGGGAACATTCCGGCGCCGAACCGGAAAGCCATCCGACCGCACCCTGCTTCAGTAATAATAGCGGCCGTTGCCGACGCGGAGGATGGTCACCACCGTCTGGCGTATGTTTTTTTCTATCATCTCGTCGGGAAGGTACTTGAACGGCGCACCGTAGAGGCCGAGGTAATACAGGTCGGGGTTAATGACGTATTCGTTGGTTATGGGCGACTTGCCATACCGGAGCACATTGCAGACGTAGGCTTCATTTTCCTGTTTTGCCGGCTCGCCGGTGCTGTTGACCGTAGCCAGAGGGATGTGATAAACCGTCGGGCCGGGATGCTCTTCGATGAGGATTTCGGCCGTACTCGCCGGATTCTGCATGTCGGGATATTTGTAGTATACCGTGACGGGAACCTGGCCGGGTCTTTCAATACGCGCGGTACTCAGGTAGCCGGACGCATTGTAGCCGTAATCGATTTTGGACTGCAGGCGTCCGTACTCGTACGTCGTAACATTCTCGGCAAAATAATTCTCGTTCAGGACAATTTCGGTCAGTATTCCTCCGTACGAATAGACAATGTCGCCGCTTCCCTCGCCATACCTGATGACAGCACCGTCGGTTTTCAGCGTCACGTCGCCGCTGCCGGAGACAACGCCTTTGTGCAGCCCTTTGAGTATTACGTTCTTTGCGCTGCGGTCAAAAACAAATTCACTGTATATCGAATCAATTGAATAACCTTTCAGGCCTCGCGCGTATATGGTATCGAGCATTCTGATGTTTCCTTCGGGCAACGGAAGCTCGTGTGCTTCGCATCCTGCAAGGCATAACAGCACTGCCAGAAGAATCGCTTTTGCGCAGGCAAGTTGTGTCGAGTAATTTTTCATATCTCCTTTCATTCGAGTTTGCGACGGCAAAGATAGACATAAATCGGTGTGCGGCATAAAAAATTATCGTTAAAAATCATCTCCCGCCACGTATTCCGCAATGTCTTTGTTCATAGCGACAAACGGCGGCAATGACAAAATGCGAACGGCATAAAAACACATAATTCTGTTTTTCGTCTGTTAAGCGATGCGAAATAAACAGGATATAACGGTTTCTCCCGTGTCCCGATGGGGACACAAATGACACGGAGAGAAAAAATATAATTCTTTGTGTTCTTTGTGTCCCCGTGTTGAGAGGATAAAAGTTCACCGTTCATTGAAAAGCCTCCTTTGGACATAAATCCAAAGAAGGCTTTCTGAATTGGGCGGCAGTCAGTTATCAGCCCGTTTCAGGCTTTCTGCTACTTTGCGGAACTCTTGCTGCGCCTGCTCCATGTTCCGGATTACGCGCTCGATTGCCCGCCTGTCTCCGTCGGGAATGTAAACCGCATAGTCGTCGTCCGGACATTCCGTTTGCGTATTCTTTTTTTGCTCTTTTCTGTCCATTATTATTCATCGTTTTTAATTGAATTAGAAACCGAAATATGTGCCCCGTAAGCGTCAATAACAGGTGTCATAAAAACTTCTCCCGGCATTGACACCGGGAGAAGTCTTTCATAATGTGACAAAGAGGGAATCCCAACTTTGCGTCGCGAGCCTGTTCGCTTTAGGCCGTTTTCAGAATTTGAACGACAAACCGGCGGACAGCGCCAGGCGGTCCCAGTAATCGCTTATCTTGTATTTCGCTTCGGCATTCAGGTACAGGTTGCCGGCTAATTGGATGTCGATGCCACCGCCCAGGTTGATGGCCAGGTCCGAATGGGACGCCAGTCCGCCGTAGCCGTAGCCGCTGCCGTAACTGTAGCCCAGGAAGCCTGCGCCGGCCAGCGGATAGACCGTCAGCCGGTCGCCCAGCGGGAAAAGATAATGCGCATTCACACTTGCGTCCCACATCGTCAGGTAGTCTTTTTTCAGGAAATACGTGAAGGATGCTTCTCCGCGAAGCTGTCTCAGGATGTTGTACCGGAAATTCGCGCCGACACCTATATTGCTATAACTGTCGCCCGAACCAAGTACAAAGTTGCCGCCTATGGCCTTGTCGCCCTTTTCCTGGGCGACGGCTGCCATACTCATTGTCACTGCTGCGATTGCTATCATCGCCATGATCTTGAATGTTCTAAAATTTTTCATCTTACTTGTTTTAAAAAAATAATTAATTAATAATGCTTATAATAACTGCTTTATTGAACAGTCGGTTAAAATTTGTTCGCCGCCCGAAATTCCTCGATATAACTCATCAACCCGTCCTCGTCCGAGCCGGTGATGACGAAGCGGTCGAGCGTGAGTTCCTTGATTTCGAACACGCCGCTGCCGCCCTCCATGCCGAAGGAGCCGGTCTGCTCCCAGTTGACGCGGGTTTCCTTCGAATCGGCCCATTCCCAGGCGCCGACGACCGAACTTACGCTGCCGAAGAGGAGGTCTTCGCTCTGAATCTCGGTGAAGTAGTTGCCACGGTCGTCGCGGAAGATGGACAGGTAGGTGCCCGACTTCGACATCATGGCGCAGAGCGATACCTGTCGTCCGTCAACTTCGAAGCGGATGAAGGCTTCGAGGAGTTCCGACATGGCGTCTTCCCAGCCGTCGCCGAGCCAGGAACTTAGCAGGCCGTCGTCGCCGCCGTCGAGACGGATGCGTTCGATGTCCCACATGCG
>JAISXP010000006.1 GCA_031270465.1 Tannerella sp.
TTCCACGTTTTCAGCCAGGACAATTTTGAATGTTGTCTTGCCTTCCACAGGTATTTCCTGTGTTACATATCCGATAAACGAGACTTGTAACACTCCCTGCGACGGGACGTCAAGCGTGAATTTACCGTCTACATCCGTCACAATACCGGTCGTCGTTCCTTTGACGGATACCGAGGCTCCGATGACCGGCTCATTCTGAGCATCTACTACCAATCCGCTGATCTTAATGGTTTGTTGCACAATTCCGTTTTCCGGTTCAACCGTTTTTTCGGCCGCCAGGACATAGGGCATGCATACAAAAACCAACATCAGCCATGCAAACTTAAAATAATTCTGTTTTTGTTTCATAACATGACATTTAAAATTAATTATTAAAAAATATATTACTTTTCACGAGTTCTTTTATTTTTGATTAATTAAATATTTCCGCTTGAGAAACTCCCGATTTTAGTTTTTTCAGCCGTATCAATGCTTCCAGGTAATAATAGTCGGCATAAATTATGGATGCGTCAATTTCAGAGCCATTAGGCCAATGTCCTGTGGAATGGAGCAGGAATGACGTGTTGGCGTCCCGGCTTTGGTATTCGGGGGATGACAGGGCTTTCAGTATTTTTTCCGCCGAAATGCGATAATATTCGGATTTTTCCTTATCGCTGCCCCTCGTCGACAATTCAAGCAATGCGGATGCTGCAATAGCAGCCGCCGAAGCATCGCGCGGTTCGGCGGGGATAGCCGGAGCGTCAAAATCCCAGTAGGGTATCATGTCTTCGGGCAGGCGCCGGAGGTAGAGGTCGGCAGCTTTTTGGGCCGTTTCGAGAAAACGGTTGTCTTTTGTTTCGCGGTAGGACATCGTAAAACCGTAGATTGCCCAGGCCTGCCCTCTTGCCCACATCGTTTCGTCGGCATATCCCTGGTGAGTTACACCTTTGATGTATGCTCCCGTCCGGTCGTCATAAACAATTACATGATAAGCGCTGTAATCCGCACGGAAATGGCAGTTCATCGTTGTCTCGGCATGTTTGCGGGCGATTTCATACAGGCGTTTATCCCCTCCGTTTTTTGCAGCCCAGAACAGAAGTTCCAGGTTCATCATATTGTCAATAATCGTATTGTGCGGCCAGTCCATGCGTTTCACCATGTTCGGCCATGATAGAAACGTCCCGACAGATGGATTGAACAGGGCTGAAAGCGAATCGGCCGCCTGCAAGAGGGCATGCCTGTATTCCGGATTTCCCGTCAGACGGTATCCGTTTCCGATACTGCAGTATGTCATGAAGCCTACATCATGACTTCGTGCATGTCCCGTAGCGCGGGGAATGATTGGGTTTGTGAAATTTTCCGCTTCCTTTTTCCAGTAATCGTCTTTTGTATATTCATAAATATACCAGAGAATGCCCGGCCAGAATCCGCATGTCCAGGAACCGGGACGAGAGAAATGCCATTCGGTCTCGCCGCTGTTGACGTTATTCGGAAGGTGTGTATAGTCCGGCGTCAGCTGCACCGTTTTTTTTGCCTGAAGAACACAGTAATCCAAATTTGAATCTGCGATGTCGTTTTCCGGCGGTCTGCAACCGGTAAAAATTAAGAGGCTTATCAGGATTGCCTGTATCTGTATCGTTTTTATTTTTCCCCTGCTTTCCATGGGTATTAAAATTAAATTATATTGTTACTGTTTTGTTACTATTATCATTTGTTCCGGGGCAAAAGTACAGGTGAAACGCTGTCATCCGTTCAAAAAACCGTCTGTTTTTTGTCCCATCCGGCTAAATTTGGGACATGTTTTATTCCGCACTGTTTTTCAAATGGTTACGGAGTGCCAAATGATGACGAATGAGGCTTTTCCAGCCTCGCGGTTAAAAAATCCCGGAATATAGAGAAAGTTCCCGACAGGTGACAATAAGGATAACCTGCGGGCAGGGGCTGCGAAAGAGGACTAAATATCCAAAAACGGGGTTATGGAATCATACACACATAAGAAAAAAAGTTTTTTTGCCATGGAAAAAAGCTTTCTCCCGTGGAAAATTTCAACCTGTATGTTTCGACTGATAAAAAACATGCCTAATCATTTTTTGATATACGTCAACAATTCCATACCTTTGTAAGGACAAAAAACATTCACAATGAAAACTGTTATAATAATACCATTACTGCTGAACGTTCTTTTTACGTTAAACGGACAAAATAACGGTCACTTCCGGACCGTATCGGTTGAAGACGGGCTGTCTAACAATTTTATACGTAAAATATATAAGGACAGTCACGGTTTTATCTGGGTAGGAACGCTGAACGGACTGGAACGTTTTGACGGGATTTCCTTCAAGTCTTATATAAAGCCAAGTGAACAAAAAGGCGATGTATATGATATAATCGAAACCGATCCCAGCGGCCTGTGGATTGCCACGAGCAATGGCTTGTGGAAACTCAGTCACGGGAACGGACAGCTTGCCAAAGCCGGTGTGCCTGACGGCTACCAGGTATTTTGCCTTTGCAGGGATGACCGTGAACGGTTGCTTGCCGGCACGTCGGGCGGCTTTTTCATTCTGTCCGGCGATTCGATAACGCATATTCCCCTGATCTGTGACGCCGTACATTATGATGTACGCGTGTATGGAATCGGTTTTGAGGATACGGACAAATGCTGGCTGGCGACGTCGTCCGGTCTGTTTTTTTGCGACTATTCCTCCCGCAATACCCGAATCGTACGGTACAGCTATGATGTAACAACCAGTTTTACGTCCCTGCAAAAAACAGGCCCCCATCTTTATCTGGGAAACCGCAACGAAGGACTGGTAAAGTTCGATATCCTGACCGGACAGTTCTCGGAATATATAGACGTCGGAAACAAAAATATTTTATTCCTGACAGGCGACAATAAGGATAACCTGTGGGTAGGGACCGACGGAGGAGGACTGAAAAAAATTTCAATATCCAAAAACAGGGTCACGGAATCATACACACATGACAGCCAGGATACATACAGCATCCGTTCGAACGCCGTCTATTCTTTCCTGGAGGATACCGATAATGATATACTTTGGATAGGGACGTATTCCACCGGACTGAGTTATACCATTAACAAACGCTTCCATACATACACGTATAACGGTTTTTCTTCGCGAAACCGACATATCCGGTCATTCCTCATTAAAGATGATAAAAAACTTATCGGAACACGGGACGGATTTTTTTATATTGATGAACGGACAAACACCATAAAAAGTTTCCATGCCGGAGAAGACGGTAAATTTTTAAAATCCAACATTATCACAAAAATATTCCCTTACGGGAAAAATTTCCTGCTGGGAACATTAGACGGTCTATGCATTTTTGACCCGGAGCAACTGTCCATAAAAGAATTTAACAGTGACCCGCTTTTCAGTTCGGGAGGTTTTTATGACTTTACCGGCGATGACAGGGGGGCTGTCTGGATGGCAACGTTTAAAGGCGTCATCAAAGTTTCTCCGAACGGGGAACCGACCCGGTATTCAACCGGAAACTCTTCGCTAATAGAGAACCTCGCTCATTCTATCCGGAAAGATTCAAAAGGACGGATATGGGTTGGCACCAAAAAAGGCGTCTGTTATTATGATACCGTCTCCGCCACATTCAAAAAGGTTGAAATATTACCGTCTTCCATTTACAGTTGCAAGATTACATACATATACGAAGACCGCAATTCCTGTTTATGGTTTTGTACGGAAACAGACGGCCTCTACAGGGTAGACCGTGAACTGACGCATTTTGAACACTATACAACGAACCATTCGCTGCCGGATAATGCCGTTACCGGCATCACCGAAGACGAGTTGGGATATTTCTGGGTAGCAACGCACAAGGGACTGGTACGGTGTACCTTTACGGACAGTAAATATTTCCTTTACTGGATTTCGGACGGGCTGCCGGGGCTTATGTTCAATCCCGGGGCCTGCTATTACGAACATGCGAACAACCGGTTATGGTGGGGAAACGAAAACGGACTGGTCTTGTGCGACATTGAACAAGTAAATAAAATCACATCAACGCCCCCTGTCCATTTTACAGATTTTTATATCAATGGGAAAAGCATACAATCGACAGCAGATCCATTACTCAAATCAGTAAATAAAAACGGCGACATCAAACTGTCACGATTTCAAAACTCATTCGGTTTTGATTTTGTCGCGTTAAACTACCTCTATCCTAACGACAATATTTTCGAAGTTATGCTTGAAGGATACGATAAAAACTGGACGTTGCTGAACAAAGGTCACACTTCGGCATATTATGGAGACATTGCGCCCGGGAAATATACGTTCCGGGTTCGCCTGTCAGGATATCCCGATTCGGAAAAACACCTTACGATAATTGTAAAACAGACATGGACGCTGTTGACGGGAATCATTCTCCTGTTCGTTTTATGTCTTACCGGTATCTGGTTTTGGAGGATGTTAAAAGCGTTAAAGAGGCAAAAGAATACCCTGAAAAGAAAAATGCCGAAAGAAGGATCTCCCGCCAAAGATTATAGCCTTCAGCATCGGGCGCTGCTGAAATTAATGAACGAAAAGAAACCCTATCTCGACCCCGAACTAAAAATGTCTCATCTGACGGCAGAACTTAAATGTACCTCAAAAGAATTATCCTTAATATTCAAAGAATCCATAAAACAAAGTTTCACCGACTTTATAAACGGCTACAGGGTAGAGGAGTTTAAGAATAAAATTAAAAATCACGGGTTCGATAAATATACGATTATCGCACTGTCCGAGCAATGCGGATTCAATTCAAGATCGTCATTTTTCAGGATATTCAAGAAGATAACAGGCATTACGCCTTTAGAATATATGAAACAAATAAAAAACGAAAGCACAGCCAGGCATTAACCCTTTATCAGGAGAGTGAACTTTTATCTTTTTAGGCACAAACCTCGCATCCCGCACAACGGGCAAGTTCGCCGCGAAAACGCTTCTCGACAAGGCGGTAAAGGCGGTCTTTCAACCCGTTCAAACGGATATGGTCGGTGACTTCGGACATGAAGGCTACACTAAGCATCAGTCGCGCCTCGTCCTCGGGCAGGCCGCGGCTGCGCATGTAAAACAGGGCTTGCTCGTCTAACTGTCCGGTACTCATTCCGTGCGAACATTTCACGTCGTCGGCATAGATTTCGAGTTGCGGCTTACTGTACATCACGGCTTCACGTCCGGCGCAAAGATTGCGGTTGGTCTGGGATGCCATCGTCTTGTCCGCTCCTTCCTTGACGGTAATGTGTCCGCAGAAAGCGCCTGTGGCACGGTCTTTCAGCATGTATTTGAACAGTTCGGAACTCGTACAGTTCGGTGCGGCGTGAACGATGTGGGTATGGGTATCCACATGCTGGTTTCTGTCTTGAATGGCCATTCCGCAAAGAGTTGTTTCTGCACCTTCGCCGTTGAGAGAGATACAGTAATCGTTACGTGTCAGCCCGTTATTGAGGGTGATACCGTTCACCAGCACATTCGAGCGGGCAGCTTGCTCTACGTGTACCGAGGCAAAGCGGGTCGTGAGCAGATGGCTTTCTTCCAGATCGTAGTAGTCGAAAAAGGCGTCTTCGCCTGCAAAAATTTCCACGACCTGTGTACCCAGTGATTTGATACCGTTCATGCTGTGGTCGCAAACCAGCAGTTTGGCTTCCGCCCGCGGTTCCAGAATCACGAGTATCCGGCGATTTGCCATCAGGTCTGCTTCGCTGCGGAATATGTTGACCAGTTGTATCGGCCGTTTCAGCCTGACATCCTGCGGTATGTATACGACAAACGCATCCTGCACAAGCATGGTATTCAGCGCAATGATGCCGTTTCGGCCGGTGGCGGCAGCTTTGCCGTAATAACGTGCGGCGACGCCGGGATGCTGTTTGCCGAATGCCTTCATGTCGCCGACAAAGATGCCTTCAGGAAATCGTATTTCAGGCTGTATTGCAGCATGAAACGAGTCGTTCACAACGAAATAAAGCGCCGTGCTGAGGTTAGGCACATCGCAGTGGAAGACGTCGTTCGTGTCGACGGGGACGGCAAAGCGGTGCAGGTTTAGACCGTAGTCGAACGCAAATGACTGCAGTACATCCGTATACCGATAATACTCGTCCGTCGTCGACGGAAATCCAAACTGCACGAAATCGGCCAATGCGTGTCTGCGGAGTGAATTCAGTTCGTCCGCCGCATGTGAACAGATGACGTCTTCATATTTTGTAAACAGGTCAGTATATTGTTTTTCCGTTTCCATATTAACTGAATCGCTATCATAATTTTCAACAAAGATAGTCATCTATTTTGAAATAGTGGATAGCGAATCAATGTTATGTTTGTTTTGCTTGCGGGATAGCTTTATCCGATAACTCAAAAAACGCCGGCAACGGTTCTGTTCGTTGCCGGCGTTTTTGTGTCGTCTGCGAGTTAATCTGAATTCCGGTTACATGTTCAGAGTGTCACGCTGGTATTCTTTTTGCGCCTGCGGCTTGAGCGAGGTCAGGTCGGCGATTTTCACCGGTTGTCCGGATGCGATGCTGTTGCGTGCGGCAATACCTATCAGGCAGGCAAATGCGCCGTCTCTCGATCCTGCGCACTGCTTGAGCGGGTCGGGCGTGCCGGGGATGAAAATCTGGTCGCGAAGCAGGTCGTCGCCGCCGCCGTGTCCCGACGAACCATACGGGATCTGAATGTACTGCCGGCGGGAGAAGTTCCTGTACAGCACGATTTCGTCGTAGTCCCTGTCCTGCGCCGGATTCGATTCCTGTATCCATGCGTCGATACGTCCCTTCGTGCCGTTGAAAGCAATGCGGTAGCCTTCGTAAGGCGAATAGGCCGTGAGCGAGTAGGATACCTGTACGCCGTTGGCATACCGGATAGTAGCGGCCATCTTGTCGAAGATGTTGATGTCGTTTTTGAAGACGCAGCCGTCACGCAGGTAACCGTCGTATTTTTCACAGTCGAGGTACAACCGTTTGTACGGATTGATGTAAGCCGCCTGCTGACGGTTCACGCCGGCCGCATCCTGCATGGCTGCCGACATGGCAGGACGGTCGATCTGGAAATAAAACGGGCATTGCACAGTATGGGGACAGGTGCGGCAGTTCTCGGCGCGAAACGATCCGTTTTTGCCGTAGAAATCCAGAGATCCCAACGCATACACCGTTTCCGGGTCACTGTCTATCCACCAGTTGAGCAGGTCGAAATGGTGGCTTGCCTTGTGAACCCACAGCGAACCGCTTTTTTCTACCAGCCGATGCCAGCGGCGGAAATAATCCGCTCCGTGCCGCGTGTCCAAATACCAGTGGAAATCTACCGAAGTCAGTTCGCCGATTTCGCCTTCGCGCAACAGTTCCCACAGCCTGGCGCGGTGGGGCGAGTAGCGGTAATTGAACGTCACGCGGGTTTTCTTGCCCGTACGTTTTTCGACGTCAAGAATTTGTTGCACTTTCTTTTCGTCGGTTGTCATCGGTTTTTCGGTGAGGACGTTGACGCCGAGTTCCATGCCACGGGCGATGTATTCGTTGTGCGTGGCGTCTACGGTTGTTACGATGAGCATGTCCGGTTTAGTTTCCCGAATCATTTTTTCGAACGCGGCCATCGGATTTTGGAGGTCGCTGTAGGTAGGACAGTTTGCGCCGATGATTTCTTTTCCGACTTCCACGCGGCCGGGATTGATGTCACACAGCCCTGCAAATTCGATTCTGTCCGAATAGCGTTGTACCAGTCCGCGTCCCCACATGCTTGTGCCGCGCGAACCTGTGCCGACCATTACAAGTTTCAACTTGCCGTTTACCTGACGGGGAGCAGAAACGACCGGCGTCGCCCGAAGTTCGGTTGCCGGATTGACGAGAGTGCTTCCCACAAGAGCCGCCCCTGATGTTGCGAGGAAACTGCGCCTCGACATGGATTGCTTAGTTTTCATGTTGCTTTTTTTTGAAATTATTAATAATTATTGCCGTAAAATTCTTGAGTCAGTCATTTCGGTCCGTCGTAATCATACTTAAACCAGTCAAACAGGGCGATACCGTCGTCCTTCAGTTCATTGTAGCTGAACAGTCCAACCCTTGTACCTTTCCAGAACGAAAACATCGCGCCGAAATCTTTTCCGAAGGAGACAAAATGTTTGTTGTCCATACTGTAGTAAAAATGATTCTTGCCGGTCGGGAAATCCAGTTTCAGTTTCAGGTAAATCACTTTTGCATTAATGACCTGTTTTTCGAAATGATTCTTGCCTGTATCGAACGTGTTGATCCTTGTACCGGGTTGCCGCGGCTGGGAAAACAAATCGTTGTTGGTTTCGAAAAACAGGTAGTTTTTGCCGTCCGTACGGTATACGCCGACGAGGCCGTACAGTGATCCGAAGCTGCACAGACCCGCTTTCTGTCCTTCGGCTATTTTGCTGACGTCGAGCGCTGCTACAATTTCGCCCGACGCGCCCATGACCTTTTGTGTCAGTGTATTTTTTGCTCTAAGGAAACTTTCGCTCCGGAGTGCTTTCAGGGCGAGACGGCCTGATTTTTCAGGTAGCGACCATGCTGTATTGTCGGGATTGTGATTGAATTGCCATTGCAGTCCGAGCGTCGGAGTATTGAAGTCGTCGTCGGACTGTGGCGCGTGGATAGCAGACATTTTTCCCGTAACAGGTTTTTTCCAGACGTACACCGGTTCACCGATTCCGTTGCGGTCGATGTCAACGCCGATGACCGGCCAGCCGTCATGCCAATGCACGGGTTGCAGGTGGACGACGCGTCCCAGCGCGCCGGCCGACTGAAAGTGATAGAACCACCAGTCGCCTTCGGGCGTATCGACCAGTGCACCCTGATGCGGGCCGTTGACGGACGTGCTGCCCTGTTCGAGTACGATCTTTTTCTCATAGGGGCCGTAAATATTTTTCGATCGCAGGATCGTTTGCCAGCCAACCGGGACACCGCCCTCGGGGATACTGATATAGTAGTAGCCGTCTTTTTTGAACATTTTGGTGCCTTCGGCCACGGGGCCGGTATAAACCGTCAGTCCATCGTCGAGCAATTTTGTGCCGTCTTCGCTCATTCTGTGGATGATGATGGGGCCTGCTCCATGCAGACTGTGTCCGAGGTATGCTCTGCCGTCGTCATCCCATAAGGGACACGGGTCTTCCCATTTTTCGATGTGCCTGACTTCGACAAGCGGCGACCACGGCCCCTCCGCATGTTCGGCTGTACTCAGGAACAGTCCTTCGGTGGGCGTACAGAAATAGACCCAAAACTTGCCGCCGTGATAACGGATGGATGGCGCCCAGGAACCGTTCGAATAGCTGTTGACCTTATCGTAATCAGGATAATCCAGCCGTGAATAGATTTGCGAAACGATCTTCCAGTTGACCATATCTTCCGATTCCAGCACGGGCATACCCATGTAGTGAAATTCGGAACATACCATATAATACTTGTCACCCACGCGACATACGTCGGGGTCGGAATAGTCGGCATTGAGCACGGGATTGATGTACGTGCCGTTACCCTGATCTCCCCACGAGCCGGTTTTCGACTGTGATTGCACATCGATGACGCATATCATCGCCGGCATCATTGCCATAATAAATAGTCGTAACAGTTTCATGTCATATTATAATTTTGAATTTTGAATCTTGAATTTTCCCCTAAGGCATAACCTCCAGTCCTTCCCAGCGCACGTTCCAGGTTCCGTTTTTCGGGAAACCCGGCGTTGGCACGGTATTGCCGTCCCATCCGGCGCACATCATGGCGACGGCCGTGAGCAGACCGCCGTTGCCCGGCAGGTAGATACGCAGCCTGTCGTTCTGGTAATTGTGCCCGTTAGGCAGGTATGTGTTTGTTTGTTTGTCCATCAGCAGGGCGTTCACCGCTTTTTCAGGCTCGCCGAGGCGGGCGGCGCACATGGCGGCGGTCGGGTAGTCCCAACCCCAGGAGTGATCCCAGTTCCAGTTGTCCCAGACCCAGTCGAAGGTGCGGCGCATGACGTCCGGCTTCAGCAGCGACGATTGCGGCAGGATACCCACTGCGCCCAGCACAATCGGATGGTCGGACGTGAAACGCTGTTCCCGGTAGGTTTGCGGCGCCGACTCCGCGGCCAGATACAGTCCGTCTCCTTCTGCAAGCGGCGACAGGCGATTGATGACGTCGTCCCATTTCGGGTCCCGTTCCATTCCCGCACGTTCACGCCACTGCTGGGCGACGGACAGGGCAAAATGCCAGTACGACAGTTCAAACGGCGGATTGACGGTTTCGTCGGGTCGCAAGGTTTCCTGTGCCGGAATGCAACCTTTCAGAACGTAGCGGTTGCCGGCCTCGTCGAGCGTGGCGAAGGAGGCCATGAAGGCGGCGCTTTCCATCACCAGGTGAAGGTATTTTTCCAGCGTTTCGCGCGTCGGCTCCTGACGGTATATCAATTCGGCCATGTAGATGTAGTGCGGCTGCTGCCAGATGAGAAACGAACCTACCGACGAGGGCGCTTCCAGTCCCGACGGGTCGGTCATCTTCATCCAGCGGATGCCTTCGAAGTGTTGCCGCACGGCAATCTCACGTGCGACAGGTTCGACCGTTTTATACCATTCCAGGCTGGGTTTCAGCATTTCCGTACGGTTCCACAGGGCGAAATGCACGTGATGCCACCAGTGCATTTCGAGGTGGAACTTGCCGAACCAACTGTTGTATGTCAGTCCCGTTTCCTGCGGAGGTTCGGGGGCGGCGCTCTGGATGGCGGTCAGGTATTGCGAGAGGACGACGCGGCGTTCCAGTTCTTTGGCGCGTCCGTCCGTGCAAAGCGAGAAATCGACGGCACCTCCTTTTTGCCAGAATTGCCGCCAGTGTTCCTGCGACTGCCGTGCCGTTTCGCCGAATGTTTCCGTTTCGGGAAAAGTGTTTTCGGGAGCATAATCGACTGTGAACGAAAGTTCGTCCGACGATGTTTCCAGCACGAAATAATGCGGTGATTTTTCCTTGAGCGCGGCCTGTCCTTCCCACGCTATTTTTACGAAATACGTCGTCGTGTCGATGTTGCGTTCAAGCACGGCGAAGCGGTCGCCCTGCCCGACGATTTGTGTCCGGTGGCTGTCGGGACGATCCCAGTCGCAGGCGTCGTCGGAATGTTGTCCGGTAGGATAGGGATAGCGGAATTTCACGCCCGCCCGCTTTTTGCTCAGCAGCGGCGAGGCGACGGTGGCGGCGAATCTGTCGACCGAAGGATGGCATACGGCACTTACTTTTACCGGATTGCCGTCCAGCGTGAACGAAGAATTGATCTGCCCGTTCCACATGTCCAGTTGCTGGTCGATGCCGGATATGTTTTCGGGTGTGGCATGAGAGCCATCGGCCTGCAACAGTTCCAGTCCCGTAATGCCCAGGTGCAGCCGGTGCGGATTGACCCGGAAATAATTTGCGGCATCCATGCGCTGCATGATTTTTGTCATTTCGGCAGGGTCTCTCGACGGTCGCGGCTGCACGGCGTACAGTCCCGGTCGGTTGTGCCCGAAGTCGTAGCTTTCGAGCGTTTCTTCAAATCTGCATTCCTTTGTGTTGAGAAAACTGTGCCAACCCCAGTGAGACTGCGTGCCAAGCGGTACTCCCGCGGCGTACCGTTCGGGGAACGTCTGCAATCCGGTAGCGTCTACCGTGACGGCAAAACGGCCGTTGCCCACCGACAGCGAGGCCAGCGTGTCGAATTGTGTCAGCAACGGACTGTTGCGCTTCACGAGCGCCTCACGGTCGATTTTGTCCGTCTGCGCCTGGCACGATGCAAACAGAAAGATAACGGATAATATAGTTAATACGCTGATTTTCACTGAATATTTAATAATAACAATATGTTTCATAAAACTTGTACAAAAATAGAATTTTTATTTTGAAAAATGAGAGAAAAAAGGGAAATGATTTCCGGAAAAAATCACACATCTATTTTTGGACAGAGACAAGCATGAAAAAAGCTCGTCCCTGTCCTTGATAGATGAAATGTCAATATCCACTGTTTTGTATGATAACGTTCGGATTCTGCGTAATTACAGTTAGCGGAATCGGCAGTATCAACTGTGGTATTGTCCGGCCATTTTTTTCTGTTACATAATGACTCTTATGGGTCATAGCGTTTGATTTTTAGGGTTCGACATTAATTCAATTTTTCATCTTATGCGGAAAGTAAACTCCGGAGGAATAGGAATATTCAGTCTGTCCCAGTCGGGAGTGATTTGCAGAAGGACATCCGGTATAGCACCATCCCATCCCTGAATAACACCATGCCATTTCCCGTCGGGATTTTTCCATAAAGCCAAATCAGTCCGTTCATTCAGCCGGATTTCAAGATTTCCTGCTTTGAATAATTTCAGGCCGCTCGCAGCCAAGGCTTCCGGATTGCCGTTTTCATCCAAACGTACGGCCGCGACGCCGACGGCATCGACAAAGACATCATAATTGTTTACCTTGAAATCTGATCGTATCGTGTCGCCGCTTATATTTTTCGTTCCGGCGACATGGACGACTGTCCCGTCAATCATACGACTGAATCCGGTAGTCGGAGGGGCATAGGACACATGCTCGAAATCACGGAGTTGAAAATATGTATTGTCCAGGATTCCGGTTGCAGGCGTCTGTTTCGGAATATGATTTTCTTCCAGTATACGGCAAACCTTGACGAAAGCATCTTTCGCGTCGTTTGCAACCGTCATGGACGCGGAAAGCAATTGATTTCCGTCGAGTGGTTTTCCGTCGAACCCTTCCGTCCATTCGCCTACGCGGAACAATGCAGTATTTCCTTTAGAAGCTTTGTTGAAGAAATCGGCAACTGGAGCGTTTTCAAACTCCGGATGATAGAGTACGACAGCGGCATAAGCCTGTTTTCCATACCAAATCGTTCCGTTTTCATCTACTTTCAGACTTCCGTTTGTGATTTCCGTTGTGGGAATCAGGTCTGTCGGGTAACCGGTATGCCACAAACTGTCCACGAGTTCCATGCCCGTATCATCGTAATACGGGCCAGCCCAGTTCATCGCGCTGTAATGGCCGAAAATGACCGCCGTCGGGCAATCCACCGGACTTTCGCTGATGAAGTTCAGCAGCCGGATACGACATTCGGCCAGCATGACTTCGGGATGAAACAACGATTGATAAGGCAAGTAATCGATTCGTCCTCCGCCAAGCGCCGAACTCCACATTTGCGGAACCATATCCATTTTATAATACATGTTGTACCAGACTGGACTGCCCCATTTCTTGCATAAAGACGTACGTACGGCGTAGGGTGTCACTTCGTCAGTCTGTGCCCAGTCGCGTTTGGCCGTCCACCAGTCAAGTCCGTTTTTCAGAAATTCGCACTTGTCGGGATAGGGCCACCATGTGGCATGTACGGAGACCACAGCGTCTTTCCCGAAAACAGCCTTTACCGTGTTGTAAAAATCTACTTCCAAGGTGGTGTGGCGAGACCGCGACATTTCCATAAACCTGTTTACCGCAGCCTTGCGCTCGGATTCCCTGTTTTGTACGCCGATGGCCATTAGCAGGCAGTCGGCCAGCAAATCTCGCCCTTCGGTGTCTTCGGCATAAACTCTGGCACGATGTTCCGAATACCAGAAATCGTGCAATCCTTCTCTGAAAAAACGGGGATAGTAAGGAGGAAATCCCCATTCGTCCTTGCAGACGCCAATTAGAGGTACGTCCCTGTACTGTTCGATAATTTCCCGCTGAAACTCCATCAGATGAGGTCCAAAAATGTCGGGATACAAGTGTGTAAATGCAACTAATACGGAAGCATGTGTAAAATCTGGCCGGACAGGGACTTTTACGCTGACGGAATCGCCGGTTGCATATACCATCTCGCAATCGCCGGTAATATCCCGAAGTGTTTCGGAAATAATACCTGTTTCGGATTTTTTATATGCGTAAACCCTCAATAAATTTCCTTCGAGCGGAATATGGTGAGTGAGCGCTCCTCCAGAATAATGGTCATTCAAATCGATACTGCGAATGACGACTTCCGTTGCGCCGGCGTTTTGCAATTCGACTTCCTTGAGGCGCAGCATTTTCTGCAATTCGTCCGGATATTTTGTCCTATAGGCTCTCCGGGCATTGCGAATGTCCAAGTCAGGCACCAATTGTACATTTTTCAGAACGGCGTATTCGGCCACTCGTTTTACATAGTCGTGTACAACCGAATCAACTACTTCATAATTTGGAAAACGAAGAAAAGGAATAAGAAAATTATACGGTGTTTTTTCGTTTGCCTCGTCAATCATCCGGATGTAGCTGTCCGTAAAGAAATCTTCTTCTCGCCAGTTTTGAACGCCAAATTCAGGGAAATACTGATTGGAAAGTCTCAAATTATCTCCGTTGGAATAATCTTTATATTTGATTTGTACAGTATTATTATGGGTGCATGAAACCAGCATCCATAAAAAAAACATTCCTCTAAAAAGTGTTTTCATATTGTTTCAATTATAAATGATAAACGACACGGAGGAGAATGGATTTCCTCCGTGCCTGTTTTGACTAATATCCGGGATTTTGTATCAAAGCCGGATTGATATCTATTTCAGTCTGCGGAACAGGTAAAACAAGCATTTGTTCTGTTATGGTTTTACCTTTTCTTGCACTCAGTACGGTGGTTGCCCGTCCGGTTCGTTTCAAATCAAACCAGCGGTGGAACTCGAGAGACAATTCCACCATCCGTTCATGTTCGATGGCCAGGGCGAGCGTCGAATACCGGGCAGGATAACCGGCTTCCCCGTACCGGGGCATTCCGGCGCGATCGCGAACCATGTTCAGATAGACAGGGTCGGCGGCGGCTTCGGCATACATCAGTAACACATCGGCATATCGAAGTACGATGAAATTGTTTTCAAAGTAATAGCTGCCCGAATTGATCCATGCCGGATCCCACCATTTTTTTGGAAACTTGATTTCGATCCAGTTTCCACCCTTGTCGTTATATCCGGTGAAAATGGACAAATCTCTTCGCGGATCATCCGGTTCAAATTCGTTCCATAAATCTTCCGTTACCTGATTCACACCAAACCCCTGTCCGGATATGGCCATATTGTTGTACGGGCAAAAATATTCGTGGTAAGGGCTTGACGGACTGGTAGGACCGGCTACATGCTGTATTTCGAACAGCGCTTCTCTGGAATTTTCGTGCGCCAAATCCCACAGATGGGCATAATCGGACAAAAGTTCATATTCGCCGGAACTGATGACTTGCCCCAATACGTCTTTTGCTGCGTTTTTATTGTTGACAGTCAGATAGACTTTGCCGAGCAGGCCTTGAGCTGCACCTTTTGAGGCTTGCCCTACCCTTGACACTTGTGATTGAAGCGGCAAATGGTCGGCGGCAAATTTCAAATCCTCGATGATGAAGTCATATATTCCGGATACGGACGAACGCAGCCTCGAGTAGCTTTCGCTTACAACAATCGGTTCGTCCACAAGCGGTATATCACCGAACATTCTGACCAGATTAAAGTAATACAGGGCGCGAAGAAACCGCATCTCGGCTTCGTAACCTGTTTTCAACTGTTCACTGATTGATGAGGTTTGCAATTTATTTATCACCGTATTTACTATTAGCAGACTGTTGTATCCGGATCTCCATGTCTGAAGGACAATCGTATTTGCAGGGAACAGGCTGTAATTTTTGAACGCCTGCTTGTCGGCAACATTTCCCGCCATGTCGTACACGGTTGCTTCGTCTGACATTTGCTCGCTGCAATAGCTGATGCCGCTTTCAGGGGCAAATTCCGTATAAAGCGTGGCATATGCGGCGACAACTGCCGTTTCGAAATCCTTTTCCGTTTTATAATAACTCGCCTCGTTTGCATTCGAGATTGGCGACAATTCCAGAAAACTTTCCGAACACGACCAAAGAATCAAACTCGTGAATATGATTCCGGCATAATATCTTGTTAATCTTAAAGTATTCATATCTGATAATTTTAAAATCCTAAATTAATTCCTAAAGTTATGGTTCTCGGTATGGGGTGAGCGCCGAAATCCATTCCGCTCATAAGTGCGCTGGAATAGGTGCTGTTTTCGGGGTCATATCCGAGATAATCGGAGAAAACATATACATTGTCCACATTAACATATAGCCGCAAGGTAGACAAATTTAATGCGGAAAGCATCTTGGAGGCGAAAGTATATCCCAACCTTACATTGGCGATTCGGAGATATGAGCCGTCTTCTATAAAGAATGTGGAAGATTGCGTCTGCAAACCCGGATAACTTTTGTAAGGTTTGAAATTTATCCCGTCACCAGATTCGGATTCCGACCGCCAATAGTTGCCTGCCGCTTTGTACACGTTCCGTCCGCCGTTGTATCTCTTGGAATAGCGGGCTTCCTGATTGGCAATCTCATTTCCGTACGAGCCTTGCAACAGGATGCTCAAATCAAAATTCTTGAACGAAAAAGTATTGGTCATGCCATACGTAAAATCCGGTTGCGGATTGCCGAGGGTAGTACGGTCGTTTTGGTCAATCTTTCCGTTCCCGTCCACATCGCGTACTTTCGGATCGCCGGGCGTAGTGCTGGGATGATGCGGATAGGCATCTATTTCCTGTTGATTCTTGAATATGCCGTCGAAGATGTAGCCATAGAAATTGCTCACAGGCTGCCCTACTTCATATCTGGAAATCACATCCCATTCGGTAATTAGAATGGGGGCGTCGTTAGGGCCTGTACTTATTATCTTGTTCCTGTTCAGAGACAGATTCAAATTGGTCGTCCATTTAAAGGTGCCTACAAGATTTCGAGAAGTGAGCAAAAATTCAAATCCCTGATTCTGCACTTCTCCGATATTGGTCAATTGCTGTGTAAACCCTGTTGTTGCCGGAACGGGAACATTCAGCAGCAGATCGTTTGTTCGCGAGTAGTAATAATCGGCTTCCACGTATATCCGGTTATTAAACAGTCCGGCGTTCAGCCCGAAGTCGAACTGGCCGGTTTTTTCCCATCGCAGCGATGGATTCGAAATCGTTCCCGGATACAGACCTCTTTGGACATTTGAAGCCCATGTATATTGCCTCGAAGACAATAAGGCGATCGAGCCGTAATTGGGAATCTGGTTATTACCAGTTACTCCATAACTGGCTCTCAGTTTCAATGACGAAAGCCAGTAGACATTTTTCAGCCAGCGTTCTTCGGATAATTTCCAAGCCAGAGAAGCGGAAGGGAAATATCCCCATTTATTGTCCGAGCCGAAGCGGGAACTGCCGTCTCTGCGTATAGTGGCGGTAAGCAGGTATTTGTTTTTGAAAGAATAGTTCGCTCTGGCAATATAGGACAAAAGACTCCATTCCTGTTCGTCGCTGACGCTTGACGTCGGCGTGCCGGCATTCAGCGTATGCACCAAATCGTTCGGGAAGCCCTGGGCGGTTTGTTCCGTACTCGCGTAATGATTCTTTTGTGCAGTATAACCGACCATCGCGTTGATTGCATGATCGCCGAATATATTGTTGTACGAAAGAATGTTTTCCGATATCCAATTGTCGGTCTGGTTGGTTCCGATAGTTGCTTCCGCAGGCCTCCAGTTGGAATATCCCCAGTTTTCACCTTCGTTGCGGTAATAACCTGACCGGTTGGTGATGTATGAGCCGCTCAGCGAAGTTTTGAAGGAGAAGTTGTCCAGGAACGAATATTCCAGAAAGCCTGTTGCCATAATGTTCAGCCGCCTGCCGTAATTGTCAGCTTCCCGGGTAAGCGCGTAGGGATGCCACAACTGAACTTCGTAGGGTGCGAATCTGTTCCATTCGGAATTGGGGTCGCGGAATCCCAGTGAACCTGTTTCGGTATAGAGCGGAAAGATGGGATCGTTTTGTATGGCAAGACTTACTACGTCCGATTTACCCGCTGTTCCATATATCCGGTCATTGATTCTGGAAAAGGCGATGTTTGCTCCCGTTTTAATGTGGTCGGAAACCTGGTAGTTCACATTCGAACGCATGGTAAACCGCTGGTATTTGGAACGATCTACCACTCCTTCCTGCGAAAGGTAGTTGCCTGAAAGCATATAGTTTGCTTTGGCTGTTCCGCCTGTCAGTGATATGCGGAAATTGTCGCTGTTGGCATTTTGAAAAGCTACATCCTGCCAGTCGGTCGTTTCGAATTTACCCGGATTGTCCAGAAATTCCTGCGGTATCCTCAGGTTGGACGGCCTTGCACTTTGCGGATCACTGATGCTGCCGCCGTTCTTTATCCATTCATTGTTGTGGGCATCTACCCAAAAACGGATAAATTCCTGAGAATTCATCATCTCCACTTTCCTCGCAACCTGTTGCAGTCCTCTTTCGTAGCCCACGTCGATTTTCGGTTTACCTTCCTTTCCTGATTTGGTTGTGATAATGACTACTCCGTTAGCGCCTCTGGAACCGTAAATAGCTGCTGATGAGGCATCTTTCAATATTTCTATCGATTCAATATCCTGCGGATTGATTGCGCTCAGAGGATTGATGTTGTTGTTCGGAATATTGACACTTGCCGTGATGGCTGTCGGCGTGTAATCGTCGACAGGTATACCATCAATCACATACAGCGGAGAAACGCCGGCATTGATAGTGGATGTACCCCTGATCTTAATGGTAGGAGCATATCCCGGAGCGCCTTGTGTCTGTTGAATCTGCACACCGGCAACCTGTCCGGAAAGTGATGAAATTACGTTGACGCTGGAGCGTTCCCTGAGTTGTTCGCTGGTGATGGATGACACGGCTCCGGTAAGGTCGCTTTTCTTTACCGTTCCGTAACCTACGACTACCACTTCCTCCAGAGTTTCGGAATCTTCCTGCAGCACAACATCCACCGTCGTCTGGGTAGTAATCGCTATCTCCTGCGTCACGTAACCGATGTAGGAGATCTGTATGACGGCACTGTTCGGAATGTTGGGCAGGGTGAAGCGTCCGTCCAGATCCGTGACCGTGCCGTTTGTCGTTCCCTTGACGATGACATTGGCGCCGATGACCGGGCCGGCATCGTCTCTGACGACTCCGGTGAGCGTACGGGTTTGCTGCACGGAAGGAATTGCCGCCGGCACGGGTTCCCGTTCCTTCGAGATGATGATCTGACGGTCGGAAATGTAATACCGGCTGCTCGTTCCTGCCAGGAGTCTGTCGAGGATAGTCTCTATGTTTTCGTTGCGAACGTGGATAGAAACTTTCCTGTTCTCATCGATGGAGTTGTCCAGATAGAAGAAAATAAATTCGCTTTTCTGTTCTATCTCACGGATCACGTCCTTCAGGGTACAGTTATCATACTCCATTGTGAAGAAGATTTCTTGCGAGTATGATTTGCTTGCAAAACAAGTGCCTATTCCTGTTAAAATAAAAAATAAGCAACATTTCATGATACGCATTAATTTTTTTTTGGCTCTTAAAAAGCCGTGAATCTCATCTTTTTTCATACTTTTGCTGATGATTTAAGTTAGTAAAATAAATAGTTTGTACTGAATTTAAGTTGCGGCCGGATAATATATGCAGTATTGTCCGGCCATTTTTTTCTGTCGAGTAGCAGTTGCTTTTCACGGATCCATAATGTTTATTTTTTAGGGTTTGACATCTATTATATATATATCCCCGGCAGTCCTGCGGATTGTTATCGGGGCTGTTTTTTCGAGTGTGTTCAGGACTTCGTTCAAATCTTCCTTCAGGTCAAGTTTCCCGCTGCAGGTCAGGGTGTCGATTGCTTTGTCCCATTCGAAAGTGATGCCGTAGTATTCGGACAGTTTGTGGAGTACGACGCTGAGTTGCTGTTGTTTGAAGGGGTAGTATCCGTCTTTCCATGCCACGAGATCTGCCGCGTCGACAGTCGATATGGAAGTTTTGTTCGTGTGGTTGTTGTACGAAAACATCTGGCTGGGCGACAGGATGTTTTTGCAGCCTTTCATTTCTATTTCCACTTTTCCGCAGACGAGGACTACCTGCATGTCGGGGTCGTTCCCGTAAGCCTTCACGTTGAACGCCGTTCCCAGCACCGTCACGTCCATGCTGCCGGTCTTCACGACAAACGGTCTTTTTTCATCCTTTGCCACGTCGAGGTATATTTCGCCTTCGGCAAAGAGTTCGCGCCTGTTTTTTTCGAAGTTTACCGGATAGATGATTTTGGAACCGGAATTGATCCACACGCGCGTGCCGTCGTTGAAAGTGATGGTAGACCGTTTGCCCTGCGGGACAATCAACTGATTATATGCCATTTCCATGCTTTCCGTTTCCGCTTCGATGATTTGTCCGGAATTGATATTCACATGTCCGGCTTCGTTGTAGTCGACCTGCGTTTCTTTTCCGTCGATGTCAATCTTCCGGTTGTCGGACAGTACGAGCTGTACCTGTTCCGATTCGTTTTCCGTCTTTTGTTTGAACGATTCCATCAGCGCCTGATAGTCCGTTCCGCTCTGCCGGTACGGGAGGTAAACATACCAGCCGGCCAGCAGAAGCAGGCAGATGGTGGCGGCGACGCCTGCGATTCTTCCGAGGAGACGGATGCTGCGACGCCGGTCGTGTGTCCTATTCTGCCGGTCAATTTTTTCACGGAGCATTTCGATGTCTCCGGGCGACAGGTTCCGTTTTTTGCCGCAGTTTCTTAGGTCTCGCAGAATCAGGCGCGCGATGTCGATTTCTTTTGCTGTGGAGGGTGAGTGGGCGTGCAGACGGCTCCAGAATGTATGGCTTTCCTTCGTCGGATAAAGTTCCGACCGAAGGAAGCAGTCATCCCTCAGAAACTCGTCGGCCGTATATTTTGTATAATCAGTATTCATTTCCGTTGCTGGTATTTCTCTAAGGATACGAGCAACGCGGTTTTATACTCACTGAAATGACGTTTTTTTTGATTATTTTTCAGACGGCTAAATATCAAGAGTTTCGATATCGAAGTTTTCCCGTATTTTTCTGAGGGCGCGCTGGAGAAGATTCTGGGCAGACTGGTAGTTCAGTTCCATCAGTTTGCAGACTTCGTCCCACTGAAGTTCCTGTATGAAGCGGTAATAGACAATTTCTTTCTGGCGGGGGCTGAGGACGGACAGCATTTTTTCGATTATTTTCTCACGCCGGACGAGTTGTTCGTTGTCGATGTATTCGTCTTCGACGGCAGGTTCGAGGAGGAACGGCGCGTCGTCCGTTTCTCCGTGCGTGTACATATAATTATTGGCAAGGTATCTCAGCAGGCTGTTTTTGAGCGACACGAAGAGATATACCTTCACGTTTGCCGGCACGACAAGTTTTTGTCTGTTCCTGTAGAGGTTGGTAAAAACGTCATGGATACAGTCCTTTACAGCTTCACCGTCGGGCGTGAAATGCAGTCCGTAACGGTAAAGACTCTGGATGTATTTGTTGTAAAGCCAGCCGTATGCCTTGCTGTCGCCCGAAATAAACCGGCTCCACTGTATTTTGCTTTCGTTGTCACACATAACAGGTCTGCTGTTGAAATGATAGTGCAAATATAACGGAATTCAGGAATAAAAAAAACAGGCATGAGCCTTGCGGAAAAAAGATTTTTGTTTTGCCGGTGCAATTCGAAAGACGGGATTCGAGTTTCGGGGATTCGAAAAAACGGGGATTCAGGAATTTACGATAAAACACCGTGCACATGAATACACCGTGCCGTTCCGTGCGAAAAAACCGAAGGGGTCTAACACGGATATAACCCCGTGCAAGCTGAAGGCGCAGTTCGGAGTGGGAAACCGGCACCCCTATGCCGTTCGGACGAGATTTCTTCCATTCGGCCGTGTCCTCCGTACCCCCGTGCTCGTAACAGTTCCATTATGTGTCGCATAACAGAACTGTTACGGAGGAGGGCGTAACGGCGTTCAGTCTTTCGAGTTCACGCATCTATTCGGTCGACAGTATGAAGGCGTATTCCATGGCGCTGGTCTTCATCTGTTCGAAACGTCCGGATGCGCCGCCGTGACCTGCATTCATGTTGCAATACAGATACAGTTTATTACGGTCTGTTTTCGTCGCGCGCAGTTTGGCCACCCATTTGGCGGGTTCCCAGTACTGCACCTGCGAGTCCCAGAAGCTGACGGTGACAAAGAGATGCGGATAGTTCTGCGCCTTGACCTGATCGTAGGGCGAATAGCTCAACATGCAGTCGTAGTATTCTTTTTTGGCCGGGTTTCCCCATTCGTCCCATTCGAAGGTGGTAAGGGGGATGGTTTCGTCGAGCATGGAGGTGACTATGTCGACGAAGGGAACACCTGCCACGACGGCCTTGTAGAGTTCGGGCGCCATGTTGACGACGGCACCCATCAGCAGTCCGCCCGCACTGCGTCCGGTGGCGTAGAGCGTAGCGGGAGATGTATATTTCGTTTCAATCAGGTAGCGGGCGCAGTCGTTGAAGTCGGTGAAGGTGTTCTTTTTCCTGAGCAGCTTACCGTCTTCGTACCACCGGCGTCCGAGTTCGCTTCCGCCGCGCGTATGTGCTATCGCATAGGCAAAACCTCTGTCCAGCAGACTGAGTATTTCGGAATCGAACGAAGGCGCCGAGGATGTACCGTATGCGCCGTATGCGTAGAGCAACAGTTTGCCGCTGCCATCCTGCCTGAAACCTTTTTTGTATACGATGGATATGGGCACCTTCGTTCCGTCGCCGGCCGTTGCCCACAGCCGCCGGCTCTCATAGTTGCGCTTGTCGAATCCGCCCAGTACGGCTGTTTCCTTCAGCAGTCCGGTTTCGCCGGTTTGCATGTCGAAGGCATACACTGAAGCGGGTGTCGTCAGGGACGAATAGTTGTATCGGAGTTCGTTCAGTTCCGGCGCCTCGTTTTGTGCGAACGATGCGGTATATACTTCATCATCAAAGGATACCTCCCGTTCGGCGCCGTTCCCCGTCAGGCTGATGATTCTGATGCGGGGCAGTCCGTCTTTCTGTTCGCTTACGGCCAGAAAGTTGTTGAAGAGGACGAAGGCGTTCAGCAGCACGTCGTCACGATGCGGTATTACTTCCGTCCAGTTCGATTCGTCGGTGGCTCTGTCGGCCGTTTTCATCAGTTTGAAGTTCAGTGCGTCTCTGTTTGAGCGGATGTAAAACGTATTCCCGATGTGGTTGACGGTATACAGATGATTGTGCGAGCGAGGCGTAAAGGTCGCGAACGGTTTGTCCGGCCTGTCGGCATCGAGTATCAGCGTTTCGTTCGCCAGCGTATGGCTGGCCGTTACCACGATATACTTCCGGCTCTGCGTCTTGCCCAACTGCAAGTTGAAGGTTTCATCTTTTTCTTCGTAGCAGAGCGCATCGGCCGACGTGTCGCTGCCGAGTTTGTGCCGGAAGACACCGTAGTTGCGCAGTTTCACAGTATCTTTGCCCAGATAAAACACGGTTTTGCTGTCGTTTGCCCAGACGACGCTGCCTGCGGTATTGGGGATGTGTTCGCTCAGCAGCGTGCCCGTCGAAAGGTCTGTGATGTGAATCGTGTACCTGCGCCGTCCGACGTAGTCGACCGCATAGGCCATATAACCGTTGTCGGGGCTAATCGCCGGCCGGCCGGTCTGACAGTAAGCCTGTCCTTCGGCCAGTTTGTTCACGTCGAGCAGCAGTTCGGCCGAAGCGCCGTCCGTGTTCTTTCTGCGGTAATAGACAGGGTATTCCTTTCCTTCCCCGTATTCATGCCAGTACAAATAACCGTTACTGAGATAGGGCACCGAGGACTCGTTCTGTTCCACGCGCCCTTTCATCTCATTGAACAATTCGTTCTGCAATGCTGCCGTATGCGCCATCTGCGCGTCGCGATAGGCATTCTCCGCATTCAGATAGTCCAGCACGTCCCGTGTCTGCGCATCAGGCTCGGCGGCCGTCTTCTGTTCGTCACTCAACCGTATCCACTTATAGTTGTCGACACGATTGTTTCCCCATTCGCTGAAAGTATGGGGAATCACTTTTGCTACCGGAGGCTCCGCCGCCTGACGACATCCACACAAACAGACGGCTGCGAGCATGGTAATAATAATACTTTTTTTCATATTTGATATTTTAAGTTAGAAATTTATCTTTCGGATGAGTGGAATTAATTTGCAGCACAGTTGTTTCGTCTCAGGATTTCAAGAACAGCGTATTCGTTCAGGCCGGAAAACAGCCGGATCTGTTCGATGGGGAAAGTTGTTTTGATACGCAGTTAAAGCGATTTTATCCAGTCCTTTGGTTTCTCTTTCGGCCGGTCCTTCAGCTTTCGCGGTTTCCACCAGACCCTTTTCCGTACGCACCCAGCCCCGGCAGTGTTCATACCATTCCAGTTCACCCGCCGTGAAGGCGCCCTCCCCGCACAGCGTGTGCGCTTCCTTTATCTCTTTGTTTGCCAGCAGGTCGGACGACAGGTATTCGACGCTCTCGATGAGCCATCCGGGAGTCTGCGGCATCAGCACGTTGAGGAAACTGACGGGCAGACGCGGATGTTCGCCGAATATCCGCTTGAAGGTAAGGTCATTTTTTGGATCAAGATAACGTGCCATGTTTCATTTGCTTTCGTGTTAAACTTGCAGCAAAGATATGAAATATTATTCAAAGATTCAAAAATTTTCGTTTTGAACGAAACAAATGTCAATATACAAAACCATACCACACAAAATATAAAGCAAAAAAAGCAGCCACATTCGAGATGTAACTGCCTCATTATTTAACTGTTAATTTCAGTGACCCCGGAGAGGCTCGAACTCTCGACCCAATGATTAACCCAACTTGGGAAGTATGACATTGTAATACTCGTTCACACAGTCGGTTATATTTTAGGCTTATCACTTATGGGGGACTACGGCTTTTTTTCTGATACTTGGGTTAGAGTGTTTAAAATTGAGTGCATTATATATAA
>JAISXP010000024.1 GCA_031270465.1 Tannerella sp.
TATCCCGTCACGCCACGGCTGAACGTCTCGCTGTCGGGGATGTACTTTGTGGACATCGAAGCCTGCTACGCCGGCCTGTCGGCCGATTATTCCGTCCTCGAAAACCTCGACTTTTCATTTATCGCACAGTACTTTTACGCAACGGGCAGCGCCGGCGCCGCCAACATGCGCTTCCTGCTGGGATTCGCGCGCGTGAAGTACTCGTTCTGAAACAGACGCCCCGTCATGTGTTAAAAAATACTTGTTGAAATACGGCCATATCTCATGTATTCCGCCCAAAAGACATGTATTCTGACCATATCTCATATATTCCGGCCAAAAAACATACGTTCCGGCCGCATTTCATCTGTTTTTTTTGAAAAAAATCATTTCCGGTGATAGATTTGCATGTTTGGTGCCCTCAAACAGGTATACAAAACAAAAATTATTAACCGCCCCTTGCAGGGCAAAATACAAAGAAAGATGAAAAAAATTATTACTTTACTGATTATGTTGAGCCTGTTTTCTTACATGCAGGCCGAAAATGTACCGGCAGAAAGAGCGCTGAAAATTGCGACACAGTATTATCGGCTGTCGGATCACACTTCATTGCGAAGCGGTACGGAGAATCCGCTGACGCTGGTTTACACGGAGAAGGTCGATGCGGTGAATTTACGGTCGTCGGCAAGTCCGGACGCTTATTTTTATGTTTTCAATACCGCGGAGGGTGACGGATTTATCATCGTGTCGGGCGACGACCGCGCCTGTCCCGTGCTGGGCAGTTCCTTCAAGGGCGCTTTCGATCCGGACAGCCTGCCCGCGAACCTGAAAGCCTGGCTTAAGCATTACGGCGAAGAAATCGCCTGGATGCTGAAGGAAAATCCCCGTCTGCCATCCGACCCGGAATGGGCAAAGCTTGAAACAGGCGTCTCGCAGGCCGGCATCGAGTTGCGGAAAACGACAGATCTGAAGACTGCAGAGTGGGGTCAGGGAGACCCGTACAACCAGTCGTGCCCCACACTGGCAGGCGAGCGGACGGTTACGGGATGCGTTGCCACAGCTATTGCGGTTGTTATAAAATATCATGCAGACAACGGATATGAAGCAAAGGGCACAGGGAATTATTCCTACACGTGGGAGGCAGGAAAGAAGACGCTGAGCGCAACCTTCGGGAGTTACGATTTTGCCAGCATGCCGGACAAAACATCTCTCTATAAAAATTCAACACAGCGCGCGGCTGTCAGTAAGCTTATGTATCACTGCGCGATAGCTGCCGAATCGGAATTTGGCGTGGATGGAACCTCTTCCGACACCTTTTACGCCTTCACAGGTTTGACGAATTATTTCGGTTTCGACAAGAGGTATATGAGATACGTTCAAAAGGAGAACTATACAGACCTGGAATGGAACGCCATTATTCGCCGGGAGATAGACGGGAAGCGTCCCGTCATCTATGGAGGAAATGCCGGCGACTCCGGCCATCAGTTTGTCTGTGATGGATACAATAACGACACTTATTATAGCATCAACTGGGGATGGGACGGCTCATACAACGGCTATTACAGACTGACATCCCTGAAGGCCGGTTCGAATCCGAACTACAGGGATGATCAGGAAATGATAATCGGAATACAGAAATCCGTGACGCCGAATGCCTCCAACATAATATACTATGGCCCGGACGGCGGACTTGATGTGATACTGATAGGCAGACATCCTTTCATTGTATACGCCAACAGCCTGCTACACAGATCCTATTCTACTTTTAACGGACACCTTGGCATAGCGCTGACGGATAGCAAAGGAAACATAAAAAAGATTGTCGGGGAGAGAGAAGATCAGGAAATGGAGTTCGGATATTCCTACAGGAAATCTTTTATTCTTGACGAGTTTACTTTTCTGGATACCGATATGCTTCGCTGCGTGAGTTCAAAAGACAACGGAAAGACCTGGGAGGTTATCTACGGAGAAAACGATTTTGCACTCGGGGCGAGAGACTACTATCCGATGCCGGTCGAAACGATTGCTCCGCAGGCTATACATGTCCGCAGCATCCCGAATGGAATAGAGATAGACAGCCCGGCAAGTGAAACGGTGCATGTCTACACCCTCGCGGGACAGCTCGTGTTCAGCGGCGAGAAAAAGGCCGGCAAAGCCACCTTCAGCGTATCCCTGCCCCGTGGCGTGGTGATTGTCGGAGGCAGCAACTGGACTGAAAAGATTCCTGTTCGATAATCCCCGCCCGGCGCAGCGCCTTTGAACGATCTGTCCCGTGCCGTTAGCAGTATGTTCAAACAACCGTTATCTCCAGCGGCCTGTTCATGCCGGTCATCCAGTTGACGACGGTCAGGCTGCGGCGGCCGGCAGCCAGGTAAGCCTGTCGCTTGACGTCTTTCGGCAATTCCACCGAAGATGCGCCCAGCGACACGGTTACCGGCAGCGAACTTCTATTGGTCAGTTCCAGCGTACCGGGCGTGACCGTCCTGATTTCGACCGAAGCCTTGAACAGTTCCGGCAGCCACGGATCGCGTCCCCACAGTGTATTGGCTGCCCATCCGATCGTGCGTCTGGCGAAAAGCGCCTCCTTCACGCTTTCCAGCGTGCGTTCCCTGGCCAGCACCAGCGTAATCGGACGCAACGGATTCTGTATGCCGTAGGTATTCAGTTCGCTGTCGTGAATGTCGCTGTTGGCAAACAGAGCCAGGTCGCGTTCGTTGCACCAATCCGACACCACCGGATAATATTCCTTGCCGTTGAAAATCTCGATGCCGTGCAGCCAGCCTCTTTTATGTGCATCTTCATGTTCCCGGGTGAACCGCAGCGGCGCGCCTTTTTCGATGCCGCCGCTCTTCGGCGCCTCCCAGCCGGGATGATTCCAAAGCAGGAACGCGCCCTGTCCAGCTGCCTCCTGAAGCATTTTCCGCCAGTCGTCTACTGCCGCCGCGATGGGGTTGGTGTCCTGCACGAAAAGCGCGTTGAAATGTCCCGGCGCCATGGTCGATTTTGTAATCTCCGCACCATGTACCAGCAGGACATTTCGCTTTTCGGCTTCCGGCCGGGCGATTTCATGCCAGATGTTGTAGTTGTTCGCCTGTTCGTCATTCAGTTTCCATTTCCCCGTCCGACTGAAGTAGGGACGGTACTCGATATGGTCGGTGATGGAAATGACATCCAGACCGTTCTGCACGGCTTCTTCCAGACGGTTGACAGGCATCACCCCGCCGTCGGAAAATAAAGTATGGATGTGGAAATCACCTTTCAGCACCTTAAATCCGCCCACATCCGGGACAACAATCCGGCGCGGCGGAATGTCCGGCGCACCGATATATCCCATATTCACGGTATACGTGTCTCCTGATCCTGCGGCAGAAGACGAAACCTGTTGCGGCTCAACGTCCATCCCCATCGTGCGGGCGAAGGGCGTCCACGCAACGGCTGTTCCCAACATAGCGGAACGTTTCAAAAATTCACGACGATTACTCATAAGTCTAATTATTAATTGGGTTCATTATACGCGCTTTATACAGTTTTGAAGTCCGGCGTCGGTCAACGTTTTGTCCGGATGTTTCAGGCAGATATGGTATGTCCGTCAACTTATATGAAATCAAGCACCGATTGACAACGCTCGTGCTGTCAATCGGTGTCGGGGTGAGACGACTCGAACGTCCGACCTCCACGTCCCGAACGTGGCGCGCTAGCCAACTGTGCTACACCCCGCTTTTGAAATTCGGGTGCAAATGTACGAATATTTCCTCAACTGCAAAATTTTTTCAAGGTTATTTCCTGTTTTATTCTACAGGATGAAGGAAAAAATACTATTTTTGTATTTGAATTTGTAGATTATATGCAGAATAATATAGTAATACCCCTTTTGTTGACGCTGTTTGCCGGCCTGGCTACGGTGATAGGCAGTTTGATAGCATTTCTTTCGAGCCGTACGAACCGGCGGCTGCTTTCGTTTTCACTGGGACTGTCGGCGGGCGTAATGATTTTCGTGTCGTTCGTCGAACTGTATGCCGAGGCTCAGACGACGCTGATGGAATCGGCAGGCGAGAAGACGGGTATGTGGATAACCGTTGCGAGTTTTTTTTGCGGAATACTGCTGATAGGCATCATTGACAGGCTCGTTCCGTCGTACGAAAATCCGCACGAGGCGCGCGCCCTGGAAGACATGCAGGCCTCGCCGTCGCGCGAGAGCAAACTGATGAGAATGGGCGTGCTGACGTCTCTTGCGATTGCGATACACAACTTCCCCGAAGGCATTGCCACATTCATGGCGGCGGTGGAGAATCCGACGCTGGGCGTGGCCATTGCGATTGCGATTGCCATTCACAACATTCCCGAAGGCATTGCCGTATCCGTTCCCGTGTATTTTGCGACGGGCGACCGCAGGAAAGCATTCTGGATTTCATTCCTGTCGGGGATAGCAGAGCCTGTCGGGGCGCTGATTGCATATCTTTTCCTGATGCAGTTCATGTCACCTTTCCTGATGGGCTGCACGTTTGCCGTGGTGGCGGGGATTATGGTATTTATCTCGCTGGACGAACTGTTGCCCGCCGCGCATGAATACGGCGAGCATCATGTGGCCATCTACGGCCTGATTGCAGGAATGGGCGTCATGGCGGTGAGTCTTGCTTTTTTGTCATAAGGATTGAGGGTTCAAAATTCGAGATACAAGGTTTGAAAATTCAGGGATTGAAGTTAAAGGCTCCTGTATTTTTCAGGGCGAGGGTTGCTGTTTTCCCTCTGTTTTCAATACTTTTCTTCATTTTCGAATGAATTATTTCCGGCGCAAAGATTCTGCTTTTTGTCTGAACTGTGATTTTTATGATTTATTTGATCCTGCTGATGGATATTTGCAATCATAACAATCATACGAATCCCAAAAAGCAAAGTTCAGACAATGGCGGTGAAGCGTAAACAGTCCTGTTATACGACGTTGCACCATGCTTTTATTCATTACGATTCTTTTCCATAAAATTTATTATTCCTTTAGTTATATCATGCCCAATAATAAGATGGCCACCATCAGGAAATATTAGCGTCTCGGCATTAATACGCTTTAAGAAATATTCTATATTTTCATATTTTACCATCGGGTCATCTTTTGCATGAATGACTAAAACAGGCATTTTCAAATTTTCAATTGGATAGTCATAGAAATTAATATCCATATCAATATTTGTGATTTCTGAATCCGCAATTATTCCTCGCTTACGTGGCTTTACAGGCAATAAACCGTCAAATACTTCGTCACCGACATTTTTTGAACCAAACATAGAATAAAAAACACCTTTAAAATTTTTTATTGAAAATAACATGAGTCTATCATTAAGAATAAATTTTGGTGGTCCAGGCCTTCCAATTTCTTTTTTAGTCATTGGAACTGAAGGTACATTGGACGATAATAATATCAGCCCTTTAATTCTATCCGGATAATCCAATGCGAACCTAATTCCCGCAGTCCCACCTGCTGATGCGGCAATTAAAAATACTTTATCAATTTGCAGCTTATTGATTAATTCTAGAAATATTTTTGCCTGATTATTTGAAGTTGGTTCTTGGGGAAAATCTGAACCGGGATAACCAAATCGAGAAACTGCTATTTTTCTGTAATTTTCTCCAAAGATACTATATAAATTTGTATATCCTTGATCGTACCCTCCGAATATGCCATGAGAGATAATAATTGCTTCACCAAAACCTTCATCAACATAACTCATTATTCCATATTCTGTACCAAATGTTTTAACATTATATGTTTCTAACTGTTGGTAAGATTCGTTTATTATTTTAGAATATGATGTACATGAAAAATATATTAATCCACTCATAATAATTAAAACTCCAACAATATACTTTATAAACTTGATTTTCATAATTACATCCTATTGATTATATTATAATTTGTCAATAGTTCATGGTGCAATGTCGTATAACTCCTGTATAGACGCAAGTTTTATATTTAAAAATGCGCAATTGTAGATCGTTGATTATTATTATCTACAATCATTTTTCTATATTTTTTGCGTAACTCATTTCGCTCGTTTTCTATTGAAAAAACGCAATCGAAACTCTTAGCATTTTGTCCCAAAATCATCTGTGAAAAATTGCTTGACAAAATCAAAATACGATATACTATCGGTTTGTTACTTCTCTGCGCCGAACCTCAGGCATCTGCGCCTTGCCTGCAACCTCATTTTTCAAGGTGGCGGTTGCTGTTATCCTTTTGTTTTCAATACTTTTCATCATCTTTACTTGAATCAAATTGCACGCAAAGATACGGTAATTAATTTAATTGAGAATGGAAACAGTCAGTGTTTATTTTTGGCGGCTTTTGAGGAACGGCGTAACCGGTTTTTTGCTTTCGGTATAGACGGAAAAATAAACAGTCCGGCTAACATTCCGCTTAATAAACCGCCGATATGCGCCGAATTGTCAACGTTACAAAACATTCCCATGAATAAACTGCTTCCGGCATATATCAATACTAAGATTAATAAGTCTTTTGAACATTCCGGAGCGTAGCGTTTGGTAAATATAAGCGTCAACAATACGCCAAACAGTCCGAAAATAGCGCCTGAAGCGCCAACACTAACGCTTTGACCATGCCATATCACACTGACAACACTCGCGCAAACTCCTGTAATTAAGCATAATACAATAAATTTTACGTTCCGGTTTTCTTTTCCAGCCTCATTCCTGCCAGCCACAAAGCGATCATATTGTAAAGCAGGTTTGCAACAGCCATCATAAACAGGTAGCCAATACCTTTACCAACTCTTTCATAACCATCATTCAAACCTTACCAACTTTTTTGTCCAGTCCGCCAAAAAAACCGGAATATTCAGCAAATTTCCGTCTTTCCGTAAATTGTTAAAAGAATAGCGAATACGCAAAACAGGATTGTATAATTCATTATATAGCGC
>JAISXP010000102.1 GCA_031270465.1 Tannerella sp.
TGGAGACTATCATATAACCTTTGAAAATGCAACTATTTCATCGTATAACGCTTGATGCTTATTTTTGCGCTGTTGGACGGTATGCCCGGGTTGGAAGAACCGGGATTCACCGTATTTACATAAATGTATGCGCGATATTTACCGTCCTGCGTTTCTACCCATAAGCCGCGTCGGTCGTCACGATGTCGAACGCAATGTCCATCAGGGCAATTTCGTACGGTCCCATTTTATAGGAAACTCCCTGTCTGTTGCCGGCTTTGGCGGAGAACGTAAATTCTACAAATATTATATGCGCTATATACGCCTGCGCATCTCTCTCTCTAATAAAAATCCGGAATTAACCAACACTTGTGTATTAATTTATCTAACGCTTTGTTCTGTGCAAGATTTCACCTGTTTTTGTGATAGCAAAAAACAAAACAGACTTGCACTCCGGCCACATGTCAGCCACACATCAAGTAGGTATTTGTCCGTGCAAAAATCACTATTTCTCGGTATTGATTTATCCGGCCGGCCGAAATACCTTTGCTGCCGAAAAAATATTCATATCTTGAGGCGGTTTTCAGGAGGTTTAACAGGATTTTATACCGTATATGATAATCGATAATGATGTTTTTTTGTAAAATACTAAATTTGTCAAGCAGAGATGAAACGAATAAAGATTGTTTTCCTGGCTGCATTTTCAGGAATTTGTTGTATGGCATCTGCCCAGGATGAAGCGGAGAAGAAACATGAAGTCCTTCCACGCTTTTCGGGTCTGACGCTGGGCGGTTATGCGGAAGCAGCATACACGCGAAATTTTTACAGCGACAGCCCGTTTCGCTACATGCAGCCGGCGTCGCACAAAAACGACCCCAGTCACGGGCGTTTTGATTTGCCGCACATAGTTTTTTTCGTCGGATATGACTTCGGAAAAGGCTGGCGCATCAACTCGGAAATAGAATTTGAACACGGCGGCACCGAATCGGCCATGGAAGTCGAAGCAGAAGAAGGCGGCGAGTATGAACAGGAAATAGAACGGGGCGGCGAGGTCGTGCTCGAACAGTTCTGGATAGAAAAAACGATCACCCAGGCACTGAACATACGCGCGGGGCACATCATCGTACCGATCGGCCTGACCAACGGCAACCACCTGCCCACGCAGTTCTTCACCGTCTACCGCCCCGAAGGCGAGAACACGATATTCCCCTGCACGTGGCACGAAACAGGCATCAGCGTCTGGGGACGCATCGCCGCCTGGCGCTACGAAGCCATGCTGCTGCCCGGCCTCGACTCCGAACTCTTCGGCAGCGAGAAATGGATCGGCAATGCTTCCGCCTCTCCCTACGAATTTAGAATCGCCAACAAATATGCCGGAGCATTCCGCCTCGACAACTATTCCGTCCGCGGCTTGAGGATGGGAATCAGTGCTTATTACGGCGAAAGCTTCAGAAACAGCCTGATGCCCTCGTATGCCGAAAAATTCAATCACATCAGTGGCGCTGTCAGTATCGGCAGTTTCGACTTCGAATACAGAGGCAGCGCAGTTGTGGCGCGCGGATATTTCGACTACGGACATCTGGGCGACTCGAAAAGCATATACATTTACAACCGGAGCCTGCCCAACCAGTCGCCCTCGCCCCGTACGGCAATAGCCTCCGACGCCCTCGCGGCCGGTGTAGAAGCAGGCTACGACATATTCACTCACGTGCCTTCGCTCAAAAAGCAAAATCAGAAGATGTATCTCTTCGGGCGATGCGAATATTATGACTCGATGTACAAAACGGCCAAAGACGTGCAGGACGAAAAATGGTGCGGACGGCAGCGATTTGTCGCCGGACTGAACTATTTCCCTATAAACGACATCGTCGTCAAGGCCGAATATGCCGCCGGACTGCTGGACGCTCCGTTCAACAACGAACCGTCCGTCTCCATCGGCATTGCCTACGCAGGCTTTTTTACCAGATAATCATCTATTAATTATAAAATGTATATACAAATGAAAACGTTTAAATTTACTGTTTATTTATTGCTTGCCACGATGTTCGCAGGCAGCATGGTTTCATGTGGCGACGACGACAATCCCGTCGACCCCTTCGAAGCAAAAGAAAAAGAATTTGCGGAAATTATCCCGCAGTACGTCAACAACACCGTCATTGCGACCTACAGAGAACTGGCCGATGCGACCATCAGCCTCTACGACGCACTTGTTGAACTGAAAGAAAACAAAACGCAGGCCAATCTCGAAGCCGCTACTCAAGCCTGGATCGCATCGCGCATCTACTGGGAACAGAGTGAAGCTTTCCTGTACGGCGCCGTAGCCGATTTCGGTATCGACCCGCATATCGATACGTGGCCGCTCGACGAACCGGCTTTTAACAGCACCATACGCAATGTCGACTTTATCGAGAGCATGTCGGGCGACGACGGCGACGTGTGGGTGGCCGAACATTTAGGATACTCGCTGCTCGGATTTCACGGCATCGAATACATCCTCTTTGCCGGAGGCCATACAAAAGATATCGCATCCATTACCGACAACGAACTGATTTACGCCACAGCAGTAAGCGGCGACCTGCGCAACCAGTGTGTCCGACTCGAAGCGTCGTGGGCAGGAATCGACAAAGTCTCGTCCATTAAGAAAAACCTGATAGAAGATCTCGAACTTGTCATCACCCCGTCCAACAGCGCTCTTTCCTACGGCGAAAACATGCTGAATGCCGGCCAGGCAGGAAGTACCTACCGGACAATAACCGATGCAGCGGTAGCCATCATCGAAGGCAGCCTCACGATTTCGACCGAAGTAGGAGAAGTAAAAATCGGCACGTCGTATAACAAGGACGATGTCAATTACATCGAATCACCGTACAGCTACAACTCTAAAGTCGACTTTATCGACAACATCCGGAGCATCGAAAATGCCTATCTGGGCGGGACGAACAAAGCCGGACGCGGAGCGTCGATAGGCGATTATGTCAAGAAGGAAGACGCCGCACTGGACGGCAAAGTGCGCGCTGCCCTCCAGAACGCCATCGACAAAATCGACGCCATACCCTATCCGTTTGCCGTCAATTATGCTTCGACACAGGCAGGCGAAGCGATGGACGCATGTGCAGAACTCACCGATGTGCTGATCGAAGTAAAAACTCTGCTGCAACAATAAGCGCAAACGATAAATAGGCAAATCAAATGAAAAAAAATGTATGCATTGCTTGTATATTGACGCTGGCCTTGATGGCATGTGAGGACGGCGGCAACAATTTGACAATAGAACCGGAAGAATTGCCGGACGAATATTATGCCGGCGGAAGGCTGGGAACGGCGTTCAACGAAACGCCTTTCGCGTACGAACAGCCTGCGCCGGCAGTCGAAGAAAATCAGGAACTTTCGTACAGGTTCCAGATGGGCGAAGCTTTTTTCGAAAGAGAATTTAACACCAACGCGACAGGTACGCGAACAGGTCTGGGGCCTGTCTCGGTACGCAGTTCGTGCATCACCTGCCATCCGGGCTACGGACACGGCAAACGCATGGATCGCTATCGCGCCAACGATTTCGGAAATGGATACCTGCTTGTCGTGACGGACGAAAACGACAATTACGTGCCGCAGCTTACCGGCATGCCGCAGGTACAGGCCGTTGCGCCCTTCCTCCCGCCGATAGATGAAACGGGTATCAAAATCGAATGGAAACAGTATGTGGATGAGTATGGCAACGCATTTCCCGATGGCGAGAAATACAATCTGACCTATCCCGAAGTGACCATTCCCCGCGAATCGTTCAACGTCCCCATGCCCGACTTCTACAGTGTCCGCCTGGAAGCCACCATCGGCATCTACGGCACGGGACTGATCGATGCCATCCCCGACGATTCGCTGCTGGCACAGTACCGCTACGAGAAAAACCTGGGATTCCCGCTGAACGACGCCAAGTACCAGCCGGAAAATTTCATCAAGGAAGTCGACGGCACGTCGCATCCCGGACGGTATACCTACGGACTGACGCGTGGCACACTGCAAAACGGCCCCGGAGCCAATGCCATCTGGAATATCACCAACGTGACACGCTCCAACAGACGTTATCACTACATTACGGAAACGTATGCCCGCACCATGTCGCAAAACGAATCCATCCAGCAGACGCTCGGAAAAGACGAGGAGACGATATTCGCCGACTTGATGTCGAAAGAACTGCCTGCCGAGATGAGCGACGAAGATTATGTCGACTTCATGGTCTGGCATCGCGGACTGGCTGTCCCCGCCGCACGTAACCTCGACGACCCCGCCGTGCAGAAAGGAAAGGAACGGTTCTACGAAATCGGATGCACGCTCTGCCACCGTCCCTCGTGGACAACCGGCGCAGACAACTATACCGGCGACCCGATGGTGGCCGGAAAACTGCCCCGCTATCCGAACCAGAAAATATGGCCGTATTCCGACTTCCTGCAGCACCGCCTCGAAATGGTCAACGACATCCGAACCGGCTGGTGCCGTACGACACCGCTTTGGGGACGGGGGCTGTCGGGAAAATGTACGGGTGCAAGCGAACATCTGCACGACATGCGGGCGCGTAATTACACCGAAGCCATCATGTGGCACGGCGGCGATGCGAAGGTCGCAAAAGACAAATTCTACCGCCTGTCCAAAGAAGAAAGGGATGCTATCATCTTGTTTCTGGAATCAATATGATCAAATAGTCCACGAATTACACGAATTTCCACGAATTTTTTAGTAAGAGTAAAAATTCGTGGAAATTCGTGTAATTCGTGGACTTAATCTTAATGCCCCCCGACACAACGAAGTCAAGAAAAGTTCTTACTCTTCTTACGGGAAAAAAATTCGTGGAAATTCGTGTGATCAATCTTGCTGGTCTCGATAATAAAGTCAATAATACAGAGCGGAAAACGGGACTCGAACCCGCGACCCTAACCTTGGCAAGGTTATGCTCTACCAACTGAGCTATTTCCGCATTTTTATTCTCTTAACCCTGCCAAGGTTAGTTTTTACATCTAACTTTTGGGGCAAGGTTATGCTCTACCAACTGAGCTATTTCCGCATTTTTATTCTCTTAACCCTGCCAAGGTTAGTTTTTACATCTAACTTTTGGGGCAAGGTTATGCTCTGCCAACTGAGCTGTTTCCGCATTCGGGCGAACTGCTTTTGCAACTCGCGAATTGCGGTCGCAAAGATAGGATGTTTTTTCGAAAAGAAAAAATATTTTCGCGAAAAAGTTTCATTACTATCCTAATCCGGTGGCTTCCAGCCATACATCCGCCATCAACTGCCGTCCGGGCAAGTCGGGATGCACCCCGTCGTTCGACCAGTATCTGGCCGGCGCCAGTTTCACCGCCGCATCGAATGCTGCCTGGAAAGGCACGTGTACGGCGTTGAAATCGTCCGCGATTTTCTTCAGCGCGTCCCTGTACTTGTCGAAGAACGGAAACCATCTCGGCTCGTCGATGGCCGAACCGCCTTTTATGGCAAACGGCTCGCACAAAACCAACTGGACATCCGGCAATTTCTCTTTCGTATACTTCAGCAGGTCGCGCAAGTCTTCGTCATAGACTTCGACCGTACTTTTGTATCCGCTGCTCAACGTATGCCAGAAATCGTTCACTCCTATCAGGATGCTCAGTACGTCCGGCATAAATGCCAGCGTGTCCGGTTCCCAGCGTTCGCGCAGTTGAAAAACCTTGTTTCCGCTGATGCCGCGATTATAGATTTTCGGCTGTTTGGCGGCATGATTTTTCAAAAGCTGTGTGGCGGCGAGCAGTACGTATCCCGGTCCCAGCATGTCGAACGTATTGCAGTTCGTCGCTTCGCGTTTCCGTCCGCAGTCCGTAATCGAATCTCCCTGAAAGAGGATTACGCTGTTTCGTTTCAGGCTTGTTTTCGGTGCGCCGACACCGCTCTGTTCATTCACAACCGCTTTTGCAAGTTCGGGAAGCATGGCAAGGCTCAATCCGCCCCACATGCCTTTTTTTAGAAAATTGCGTCTTGTATTCATTGTGTTCATTTTAGGTTTATCGTTTGTCCGGCAAATGTACGTCATGTTTTTCATAAACGTGCAATTTTTGCCGTGTTTTTTTACTCCGGCGGTTTATTTGCCGAACCGGCACAGTTCGCTGCCGGTGTCGTCGTAGAAGACGAGCGTATCGCCGCTCAGGGCAAATCGTACGGTGGCGTCGAGTGCGGCGGAGAACTTTTCTTCGATATTTGCGCCGAAGCACATCTTGCGGGTGAAGACCATTTGCGAAAACTGCATGAGGCCGTCTTCCGTGAGTTTGCATGTTCCGGTGAAGGCGTTGCATCCGCTATTGCCGCCGACGCGGAGATCGTTCGTGGCGAAGGAGATGAATGCTTCCGTATCTTCGGCGACGGTTTTGCCGTAGAGTACGAGGGGACGCCAGCGCGCGTCTGCCAGGCGGGAAATGTCGGTGGCGCCGGTTTTGCGCGTTGTCCCGACAGATCTGCATGAATCGGCGGCGACCAGGAGGGTCATGCAGCCGGCGATATATAACAATGTTCGTTTCATAATAACAAATATTGGATGTTTCTGTATGCAAAGATACGAAAATTTCGGGAATGATGGCATTGTTTCAGTGGATAATGGATAGAAGACGTCCCGTTTGGAAACGGAAGACACACGAAAAACAGCCCCTGCTTAAAAGAAAACAGGGGCTGTCCGAACATGCATTTTAAAACGCGAATCCGTTATTCTTCATGCTCGTGGTCGTGATCTTCCCCGCCTTCATGGCTCAGGACGACGTTGCACACGACATTCGCTTCATTGCCGGCCGCATCCGTGCAGTACACCATCAGATGATAGTCGCCCGGGATGCTGTTTTCCGGTATCTCGATTTCGTGATGGTGGATGTCGGCATTCTTTTTTCCCGACACGTCCCACGAACGTTCGAAGAAGAACGCCACGTCGGCATCGTCCGCCTTTGTTGCAGCGTGTCCGTGATTGTCGAAATTGGAATGTATTTCCACCTTGTAGGAACCGAGCATCACGTTGTCCGACAGTTCCATCTCAAAATGCACGTCGGAGCCAATCTGCAGAATGTCTCCTTCTGCCGGCTCAATCAGATTGATGACCGGCTTTTCGGTATCGCTTTCCTTCTCGCAGGAAACGAACCACAACGATAATATGGCCGCAAGGCCGATAATTGAATATAAATTTATTGCTTTCATTTTTGTTTGATTTATTATTTGTGATATGATTTGAAAAAAGGAGTTTTTATCATCAGTTGGATATTTCGACCCGGTTCGGGTATCTCCATTTTCCGGTAAAAACTCAAATGATTAAAATAAGATATGTTTGTCAGATTGCGCAGTGACAGGATTATTTCGGCAAAAGGAAGACGCGCCGAGAGCGCGGCATGATACAGATGAGCGCCGGGCGTTCGTACTTCGTTTCGCGCCACGCGGTGCTGGGCAGCCACATGCTCCCATTCGGCAGAAAGGTCAAACATTCGCCATTTTGCCGACAGCACATTGCGAAAAGACGCCGGCGGCGAGAATGCGAGTGGGACATGCTCGTTTTGATTGTATGTATACACATATTCTCCCATAAAACGGTAGTGGAAGTATCGCATGAAATCCAAATCGAGCGTAACCTCCGCGCCGGCCAGTATCGCATCCGCTCCGACATAACGGTAAATCTGTCCGGCATGAGGCAGCACCGACCATTCGCCCGAAGGTCGCAGGTAGATGTAATTGTCGAACAGCCCGGCATAAGGCGACAGCGCAAGCGACAACCCCGGCAAGGCAAGAGAATACGACACGTCCAGCATCCATCCGTGTTCGGATGCGAGCGAGGGGTCGCCCTGCTCGTGTCGAAACGTACCGTGATGCACTCCGTTCGACGCCAGTTCGTTCGCACCCGGCAGCCGGAAACTGCGTCCCACATTTGCCTTGAACAGATGCCCGTCCGACGGTTCCCAGACAATCCCCAGCGAGCCGGAGAAATCGCCGAAACGGCGGTCTACCGGATAACTGCGCCATCTGTACGTCTCCGTCTGGTCGGCCGGATAACCACGTTCGACAAGATAGGCGGCCAGATACGGATCGGTGTATGACGAAATGTTTATCCATCCGAAATCGTAGCGAATGCCTCCGCTGATCGAAAACGTCTCCGACGGACGGCAGGAAGCCAGCCAGAACACCCCCGCCGTAAATCGCCGGAAGGCAGGCAGCAGGAAGGCATACCCGTCGATGCGGTTTTGCTGATACTGCGTGTCCCATCCCGCCGTATGGTCTGTGCGGCCGGGCATTCCGTCGAAGCGTATCCTGGACGAAGCGCTGAACGTGTTCAGATTGAACGCCAGTTCCCTGTCCGCATCTTTCTGCGGCGGTGTCTGTCCGGCGTAGTGCGTATGGAAACGGCTGCGTTCTTCGCGGCGGTTGTTCTGGTATCCGGCATCCAGCGAGTACACAGTTCCGTTGCCGGACGTATACTGCTGTCGGGTCGCAACTTTCAGGTGGTTGACCGTACTGTATGGCAGTTCGATATTGCGGCTGCTGCCGTCGTCCTGCAGGCGGGAAATATCGGGAATTCCGTGTGCGCCGGGGAAGAATCCGGTTTTCTGGTAGACGTTGCTCAGGCTATAGCGTGATATACGTCCACCCGCGCGGTTTTCCGCATACACGGAAGCGTCGCGTTCGAGACCGGCGGTATTCTTCAGCCGCCGTCCGTAGACAGGCAGCCGTTGCGTGAGGTAGACGACGGTGTCGGCCGGGATGCGGCAGTCTCCGAAGTGTTGTTCGGAATAACGCATCTTGCCATACCACCTGTCTTTCTTCATGCCCAGCATCAGCGAGCCGGCGAGGGCGTCGTTGACCGATTTGGCCAGCCACACCGTCTCGCCGAAGAACTGATCGTCCTGCGGAGGCGGAAGCCGCATGATTTCGATGACGCCTCCCATCGCATCGCTGCCGTACAGGAGCGACGACGGGCCTTTGCGGACGACGATACGTTCCGCATCGAAGGCATCTATTTCGAGGCCGTGGTCGGCGCCCCATTGCTGCCCCTCCTGTTTAATCCCGTTTTCCGCTACGGAGATACGGTTAAAGCCCATGCCGCGGACAACCGGCTTGGAAAAACCCGAACCGATGTCCATGGACCGTATGCCCGGCAGATGTTGCAGCGACTGTACGAGATTGCCCGTGAAATGTTTCGTCAGAAAACGCTCTTCCGCTACTTCCACCGGCAGGGCGGAGGCGCGTACGATGCTACCTGCATAAGAAGCGTTCACCGTCACGCCTTCAAGCCGGACGACTTTGAGAGAATCCGTTTCCTGCGCATCAACAGACACGACAGTCGACAGCATGCACATCGCCGGGATATAAAAATATCCGGTACGCATACTAATCTTTTATTTAATGTGAAATAATCCTGTCCGGCGGATTCCATACAGACAGAACCCGCCTTCCGAAACGCAAATGACATGCTTGTGCAGTCAGGCTTCCGGCGGACCTCGCGGATGACGGGGCGAAATGGTGGAGAAGAGAATCCTTTCCGGATAGACGAACTGTTCGCGAACGGGGAACGGCGGAATGAAGCCGGCCGCCTGCATTTCCGCTTCCATGAAGAACGACAGTGTGAAATGACAGATCGGGCAGTCGTCGCAGTGGCGGGACGAACGGGCGTGCTCCGCATCACTGTCGCTGTGGCAGTGTACGTGGACGGGTTTCATCATATTTGGCAGGGTAAATACTGCCAAAAACAACCATGCGATGATAGCCCTGTTTCTCGCGATTTGTTTCAAACTCTTCATTCGTTCAAAAAAAGGATGCGGCAAAGGTAAATCAAATAGATGAATTAAAAAATATCCGGACGCAGGTGTTTGCGGTTTTTTTTTGTTTATTCACATATTGCCGTTCATCCGGCTCTTTGGATTTTTATCATTACTCTGCATTCTGCGCTCTACCGTTCGGATTTCATCACATCCGCTACTTTGGATTTCAGCGCATCGCCTCTTAAATCGCGAGCAAGGATTGTCCCGTCCGGTCCGAAGAGGATGATGTGAGGGATACCGGCTATGCCGTACAGTTCCGCAGGTGCTGTTTGAGCGTCGAGGATTTGTGGCCAGGTGATGTCATGCTCGCGGATGGCTTTCAGCGAGGCTTCGCGTTCGTCCCATACGGCAACGCCCAGCACGTCGAAACGGTCGCCTCCGTATTTCCGGTAGACTTCTGCAATGACGGGACTTTCGGCGATGCACGGGCCGCACCACGAGGCCCAGAAATCGACCAGCACGTATTTCCCCTTGCCGACGTAGTTCGATAAGGAAACGGGCGAGCCGTCCGGGTTCCCGTTCTCGACCGTGAAATCGGTGAAGAGTTTCCCGACCTCCGTCTGTTTTATATTTTCATTTACAAGGGTGACGTGCCGGATGTATTCCTGAAAGAGCTGTTGAACATATTCCTGATTTTTCACATCTTCGCCCATAAGAGCATAGAGAGAATCCGCTTTTTCGGGCGAAAGCGAGAAGAGCCAGTCGATAAAAATGTATTTTCCTATTGCATTGTTTCTGTTTGCGTCCAGATAATTGCTTTTAACCGCATCCTGTTTGAGGATGATTGCGTTTATGACGCTTTCGTCCGGTTCGTCCGGATTGCGGGTCATATATTCGCTTAATTCGGTGTCCAGATTCATCAATTTCGCTCTGCAACTGTTCCATTCGTCGTTCAGGGGTGTTCCGTCTATTTTTTGTTCGGACAAATTTGCGCTGATCACGCCGGCTTCGCGTATCACACCGAAAAAAAGCAGGTCTTCATGCGTTGCAAGCGATACGAAATTTATTGTATCCGGCAATACGGAGAAGGAAAACCGGCCGTCCGCAACCAGAGCGCTGTCGATGATTTCGCTCGTGCCGAAATCAATCATGAAAACCCATAACCCTTCGTATTCGTCGGGAACGGTTCCGTTGATTACGCACAACTTTTGTTTCTGCATACAGGATGCGAACAGGATGCTCGCACATAAGAAAATAAAGAACTTTTTCATATCTGTCAAATTAAAAATGTTTCACTGCAAAGTTATGCATATTCTTCGAAATCTGTTGATAGTAAAGATATTTTATGTTTTATCAAATAAAGTAATGAACTGTTCGGGGATTCAAAGATTCAAAGATTCAAGGGTTTTCCGACGGTTGTCGGAGGTTTCCCGACGGTTATCGGGAGTTTCCGGACGGTGTCCGAAAATGAGATTTTATATCGAATGTGCTGTTTGTTTTCCGTCAGCATCACGGACGATGCCATCAGTCAAATGAACCGGCTGCCGGAAGGAGGAGGTGCAGGAGAAATCTGCCGCCGCCTCCTCCATCCGCAGTTTTCAGTTCACGATCCTTTTCACTCCGATTTTTGACTGCTGCCTGCCGTCGAGGTATACGCGGTGCGTGGCTTTCCGGTAGTCGGAAGCATTGGCTTTGAATATGTCCATGAACCGGTTTGGATTTCTGTCTACCAGTGGAAACCATGAGCTTTGAACCTGTACCATGATTCGGTGTCCTTTTTTGAATGTATGCGCGATGTCGCGCAGTTCGAACGATACTTTCGTCACTTCGCCGGGCGTCATCGGTTCGGGAGTGACCAGGCTGTTTCTGAATTTTGCCCTCATCACGTCTCCCCGCACTAACTGCTGGAATGCGCTTAGCCGGATGTGCGACGGTGTCTCTGCACGGTTGTGTGTGGAATCGGGATACACGTCGATGAGTTTTACGACAAAGTCGGCATCCGTTCCGGTGGTAGAGACATACAGTTCGACATTTAACGGTCCTGAAAGGGTGACGTTTTCTTCCAGTTCCGGCGTCCGGTAGACCAGCACGTCGGGGCGTGTGGATGCAAAACGCTGGTCTTCGACCATGTATTCTCTTACCGGGCGCATGGCGGTGACGGACGTATAGGGCGTCGGCTTGGCCGGATCGCTGATGTATTCGTCGTAAGCGCCTTTTTCGGGAGCGCTGTCGAACGACAGGCTGCCATCGCTGCTCAGGAAGAGATACGTGTCTTTGGCTGTGGTGGGCGGCCACGTTCCGTATGTTCGCCACAGGTTGCTTCCCGTCTCGAATACTGTTACTTCGGGGATGTCCGGCCGGCCTTTGCCTTTGAGGTGATAATTGAAGAAAGGCAGTTCGATGTTTTCGCGGTAATAGTCGGACGTTTTCGAATCGAAGTGTACGTTGCCGAAAGATTCGCCGCTGCCTCTCGCCCATCCGCCGTGCGGCCAGGGTCCCATCACCATGTGATTTGTCGCTCCGGGATTGTTTTCCCGTATGGCGGCATAGGTTTTGAGCGGGCCGTACAGGTCTTCCGCGTCATACCATCCTCCGACGGTCAGGACGGCTGTTTTGATGTTTTTGAGGTGGGGCAGGGGAGTGCGGCTTTGCCAGAATTCGTCGTACGTGCTGTGCGAAATCATTTCGTCCCAGATCGGCACGAGGTCTTTGAAATATTTTTCTTTCAGGTCGGCGTAAGTGTTTTCGAGGAAAAACCTGTATCCGTCTTCCGTGCCGAAGCGAACGGGCTGGTAGTAGGGCGTGCCGGTCGGTGCGGGTCGTACCTGTCCGAAGTTGGCGTAGAAAGTATAGTTTCCCATAAGGAAGAAAGCGCCGTTATGATACGTGTCGTCGCCGACAAACAGGTCGGTCACCGGCGCCTGCGGCGAAGCGGCCTTCAGCGCCGGATGACTGTCGATGAGGCCGCACGAGGCGTAAAATCCGGGATACGAAATGCCGTAGATACCGACTTTGCCGTTGTTGCCTTCGATGTTTTTTATCAGCCATTCGATGGTGTCGTAAGTATCGCTGCTTTCGTCCACATCCTTTTTGCCTTTCTTGTGCGGAATGTATGGACGGGCATCAATAAATTCGCCTTCCGACATCCACCGGCCTCTTATGTCCTGGTATGCGAAAATATATCCTTCGCGAACGAACGCCGTGGAAGGGCCGAGAGCGGAGCGGTACCGGTCTTCGCCGTAGGGACTGACCGTATAAGGCGTCCGGTTGAGCAGGATGGGATACTTTTCGCGCCTGTCTTTGGGGATATAGATGGCGGTGAACAGCTTGACCCCGTCGCGCATGGGTATCATCCGTTCGATTTTTGTGTAATGTTCGCGTATGTATTCCGCGTCGTTGCCGGCAGACGGCGGCTGCGCGCTTGAAATTCCGTATCCTGCCAGAGACAGGACGAGGATGGCGAGATAAGTTCTTAACAGTTTCATAAGCAATTAATATTATTAATGTATAGCCCGGATATCACCAGGAAACAAATTTGACTTCTTTCAGCATTTCCAGATACCGCATGATGTCGGCAAGGCTTTCGGCAGCGGGGAACTGAGCGTCCAGCATTTTCTTTATATCCAGAACACTGTTGTTGCCTGATACGGTCAGGCGGGCGATTTCCGTACCGTTTATAATAAATACGCCGCTCTGTGTTCCGGTACTTGCGCCGCCGCCTCTTCCGAAGGCAGGAGGCATGATGCCGTGCTTAGCCTGCGTTTCGCGCGAAATGGTGCGGAGCGTTCCGTATCCGGTTTCGAAGGCGAGAGACGTTGCTTTCGGATAGATTTTTGACGCTTTCAGTTCTTCCGGCGTAAGAGTGACCGGTTTGACGGCGACATTCAGCGCTTCGCCACGGGCTTTGCCCAGGTCTTCCAGGCTTTTTGCGCCGATTTTGTTTATGCTCTGAATATTGGCAATCTGCGTGTCGACATACTTTTTCAGGATGCTGCTCGACGGCGCCAGTTCCAGAACAGACAGCAAGGTAGCCTTTTCGTTGATGGAACAGGCGTCGAGGTCAAAAAGAGCGCGTTTGCAGGCAGCCTGGAGGTTTTCGGCCGATGCGCTGTTTATCCTGCCGGCATTGTTTTGCTGGATGAGCGCCAGGCGTTTGACGGAGTTGGTCGATACTTCTGCGGCGATTTTCAGCGCATAGTCATCGTCGGCCGAGGCAATGATGTAGGCTGCCGAGGCGGCAATGACCACGGCGCGCCGCAGTTGTGTGGGATCCAGGATGGAAGGACGGTCGCCCGACGTGTGGTAGTAATTGTCTGGCCAGGTGATGAGCATCAGTGCGGGTATGTTGACACCGAAATCGTTGAAGATTTCGTGGTCGGACGAGCCATAGTGCGCCGATACGGCATAATAGAACGGGTCGTGCGAGCCGGTGACGCTGAAAATGGGTTTGAGCGGTTCGGGACGTCCGGCTCCTGTGGCAAGGAACTGTTTGTTGGTCGCTCCGACGTAGTGAAACATCGATTCGGTGACGTCGTTCACGTAGTGCGGATTCCCCATCGTCGTACGCTGAAAGCAGAAGAGGCTTTCGCTTTTGCTCAGCCATAATCCTACCATGTCCAGGTTCAGGCAGCAGAGCGTTTTGGGGATGATGTCCTTGTGCTGAGCCAGCCATGCGGCGGAGCCTGATATTTCCGGTATCCACAGGAAGCGGATACTCCGTTTTGGCTGGGGGATGCTTCCCGAAGAGATGAGCCGGTTCAGCGTCCGCGCCATGTCGAGGATGGCGGCTGCGCCCGAGTTATTGTCGTTTGCGCCCAGTTTGACGTATCCTTCGAAAAGGTGTGCGGTGATGATGATTTCGCCTGCGTCCGGATCGGAACCGGGAATGAGACAGGTAGGTATCTGGTTGTCCACTTCTATTTCCGTCGTTTCGACTCTGGCCTGCACGGTGATGGTTTCGCCGGCCAGCAGTCTGTCTCTCAAGACGTATCCTTCACGCGGCGGCAGATTGAAGCAGAAAAGCGACGTGTTGGGCCGGATGCTTGCGTTCGGCACCTGTATGGGGTCGACCAGCGGACGGGGCGAATAGAATGAAATGATTCCGACGGCTCCGGCCTTGTCGACATCGCTCTGTACGCGCGCACCGGCCGATTCCGTGACGACGATCTTGCCCTTGACGCCGGCCGTTTCTATTTCGTGCGCGCTGCCGCGACCTATCCAGACTAACTGCGTCTCTACACTGGCGTTTGAGCTTCCCTGTGCGAGAAAGGCTGCCAGATCTTCGTAGTCGGCTATTTTGATGCGCTTTGGAGATACTTCCCAAAGCGATGCGCTTACGCCGTCCCAGGTGGTGGACTTGCCGATTCGCTCTACGGCGGCGTTCGGCAAACCGTATTCTTTCAGTTTTCCGTACACGTATTTCGTTTCGTGCAGATCGCCCCGGTATTCTTCAGGCGTTCGGTTTTTTTCATAGGGAGCTAGCTCCATCACGTGGTAGTAAGCCTGTTCGCCTGACGATTCGCCGACAATCAGGTCGTAAATGTTTTCGGGCAGCAGGTTGAGCGGCGTGAAGGGCGTGGTGTAGTTTTGCGCCTTTACCGCGGTACATGCCGCAAGAGCAATGAGTGTGTAGATAAAACTAATTTTCTTCATATTGTTAATAATTTGATGATTAATTCCTTTAAAACAAAAAATCGTTTCACCCGGCAATAAGTTGTCAAAAATGCACCATGCGATAAATGACCGGCATTCTTTTGCGACAGATATTGTCTGAATAATGCCACAAAGATATACAATAAAATTATTTGGAAGACAATATCCGGATATTTTTTATTAATTCAAAAAAATCAGGTTTTAATTGTGTCCATATTGGAGACGCAGTCCGTATTGATTTTTCGTTTGAACTGAAATAATTTTTGAGTTACAAAATAAATTTTGTACTTTTGTCACGTTGCATTCGTTTTTTTGTTTTACAATATGAAGATGCTGAATTTTAGTGTCCTGCAAAAATAAAATGCGATTTTTTATTATAAGTCCGCAGGTTGAACTGCTTGCGAAAGCTGAATTAATATAATTTGAATATGAAAAACAAAAAAAATCTTTCACGCAGAACATTTATTCAACGTTCTGCATTGGGAACAGTAGCTTTGGCGCTGACTCCGTTCGATTCCATTATTGCGAACGGAGCGCAAAATTCATGGCCGGCAAATGCTGCAAAATACAAGTTCAAAATGATTGGTCATGGACATATCGACCCGGTCTGGCTTTGGCGGTGGACAGAAGGTGTTTCCGTCGTTCACAGCACATTCCGGTCGGCTCTCGACCGGATGAAAGAAAATCCGGAGATGGTTTTTGTTTCCAGCTCCGCCCAGTTTTATCAATGGGTGGCCGACAATGATCCTGAAATGCTGGCGGAAATCCG
>JAISXP010000092.1 GCA_031270465.1 Tannerella sp.
TTCGGCAATATGGAACTGCTTTACCGGGATCCGAAAATAGCCTGTCTAAGCCCGATTCCGCTGAAAGCGCGTCCGGCGCCTCCCGTCATCCCGGACGAAGTACAGCCCTACGAAGTGGACCTCCGTCAGAAACGGTACAATGCCGACCGGCCGCATCTCCCGGAGGAAGTCCGCCCGGAAAACAAGATGCACGAGCCGGCCGCCGTTTCGATTATGAACGTGTATGAAAGTCGTCACGAATGGCCTGAGAATACAAAAATCAAAGAGTTGCGCATCATTCAGGTGCTTCCCAAAAGTAATCCCGGACGTAATAATCCGGCTATCGGGTACGGTACGGAAAAGAACGCCCGCGTGGTACTGGGAACCGTACCGGTAGAAGAAGACGGGAGCGCCCGCTTTTATCTGCGCCCCTACATTCCCGTTTTTTTCCAGGCGCTGGACGAGAACGGATGCGCCCTGCAATCCATGCGTTCGGATGTCTATGCAGCGCCAAAGGAAAATATGAGTTGCATCGGGTGCCATGAGAGCCGTCACAGCGCACCGCCGCAACAACAAATGTCGCTGGCCATGAAACGGGCGCCGTCCGTCATCCGGCCCGAAGCGGAAGGCTCTAACCCGTTCGGTTTTGTCAGGCTTGTGCAGCCGGTACTGGATCAAAAGTGCATGTCGTGTCATCATTCCGGCGGAAAAGCCCCCTGCCTGTCCGGAGAAATCGACAGCGAACCCTGGACTCCCGCCTACCGGAATCTTAAATCCTACGCGTTTTATTACGACGGAGGCGGGTCATTCACCGAATCCAAAACCTTTCCCGGAAAATTCGGGGCGCTTGCCTCGAAACTGTACCTTATGCTGGACAAAGGACATAAAAACGTGAAACTCACTCCCGAAGAAAAGCGCAGGATCGCACTATGGCTGGATTGTAATTCGGATTTCTACGGTACATACGAAAACATCGAAGCCCAGCGCAGGGGCGAAATTGTCTATCCCGTCATAGAATAAACAGAATCATCATGAAAACAAAAGCATTTGTCATCAGCAGCGTTATGCTGTTTCTGCCGTTTCTCGTCCTCCAGGTATGCGGACAGGGAGAATATCTTTCTCCGACCCGCATGGCGGTACATCCCGTTACGAAGGAAGTGTTCGTTCTATTATCCACGGCCCGATCCGTGGCGAAAGTGAATCCGGTAACGGAGCATTTGCAGGGAAACATTCCGCTGGGATTCGCTCCGTCGGATATTTGTTTCTCGCCGGACGGGAAGACAATGTATATCACCGAATATGCGGCAACGGGACGGATACACGCATTTTCCGCCGTGGACGGGAAGAAGCGCTGGTCGGTCGAGGCCGGCAGCTATTCGGCAGCCCTGTGCATGAATCCCGGTGGAACGCGTGCGTGGGTAGCGAACCGATTTTCAAACGACGTGTCTGTCATTGACCTGTCGAAACGGAAAGAGATAAAGCGCATCGCGTTAATCAGGGAACCCAAATCCCTGGCAATGTCGCCGGATGGAAAAATCGTGGCTGCCGGGAATTTTCTCCCTCTTCAGCCGGCGACGGACAGCGAAGTGGCAGCGCAAGTCTCCCTGATAGACGCGGAACAGGATACCGTCGTCAAACACATTTCCCTGAGCGACGGCGCTCACTCCATCGCAGACGTCTGTTTTTCCAAACAGGGCCATCTGCTGTTTGTCACGCATATCCTGTCACACTATACTTTTCCCGCCACCCAGTTGGAGCGCGGATGGATGAATACGAATGCACTATCCCTGATTGATGTGTTCCAAAGGGTACATGGCGCTACCGTATTACTGGATGACATGTATCGCGGAGCCGCCAATCCCTGCGGCATGGCGCTCTCGGACGACGGCAACCGGCTTGCCGTTGTCCTTTCGGGTACGCATGAACTGATGGTTCTCTCTTTGCCGCCACTGCTGGAAATGATGAAACAGGGAAAAACAAAAACACTCGTAAACGACCTGAATTTCCTGACCGGCCATAAAATACGGATTCCCTTATGTGGTAAGGGTGCACGGCATGTGATCGCCCTGAACCGCAAATGGTTGACCGGCGACTATTTCTCCGGCGGACTGAGCGTCGTCGAGGCTGACGCGCCCGCCAACCGGCGATTTATCAAACTGGGTGAAGAACCTGAAGCCGACGCCATACGGAAAGGAGAATTCTTTTTTTCCGATGCTCATCTTTGTTTCCAGCAGTGGCAGAGTTGCCTCAGCTGCCACCCGGACGCAAGGATGGACGGGCTGAACTGGGATCTGCCGAACGACGGCATCGGCAATCCGAAAAATACCAAGAGCCTGCTCTACGCCCATGTCACTCCTCCCTGCATGATTACGGGGATACGCCCGGATGCCGAAACAGCCGTCCGCGCAGGCATCCGCCACATCCAGTCAGCCATAAGGCCCGAAGAAGACGCCGCCTGCATAGACCTGTATCTGCGTTCGCTCCGGCCGATACCAAGCCCTTACCTGAAAAGAGGGAAATTGACCAAAGCCGCCCGGCATGGGAAAAAACTGTTTGTGCAGGCCGGTTGTGCCGACTGTCACAACGGAGCATACCATACGGATGGACGCAGCTATGATGCCGGCACGGGTATAGAAGAATCTACCGGAACCCCGTTTGACACGCCTTCGCTGAAGGAAGTCTGGCGAACAGCTCCCTATCTGTATAACGGCAGCGCAAAGACGATCCGTGAAGTCCTCACCATTTTCAACAAGGAAGACAGACACGGCGTAACGAGGCATCTGTCGGAAGACGAAATAAAGGCATTAGAGGAATATGTCCTGTCGCTGTGACTTCATGTTGCAACATTAAAAAGATTTTAATCGGGGATACATTCCAACTGTTCCGTCAATTCTTTGTTCGTCAAGTCTTCTTTTTCCGATTTATCGTATATAGAGAGCAAGTAAACGACAGATTCTCTAATAGCAAAATGAGTAATAATTCGTCCGCCGCCCGATTTGCCTTTACCTTTTGATGAAATAGAAATACGGATTTTAAACCAATTATTGCCCAATGGAATACCCGATTGAGGTTCTTCTGCAAGTTTTTGAGCAAGTTGTTCCAATTCGTTCTTGAGTGAAGCGTGTTTTTTTATCCGTCTTTTGACTTGCCGCTCGAACACGGCTCAGTTGCAAAACCCTGTGTTAAGGGGTGCAATTCAAATTGTCGCGTCAAATAAGTATCTTTGTGTGCACAATAAAAACAGAATGTTATGAACAGGGAAGAATTTTTATCGGTAGC
>JAISXP010000141.1 GCA_031270465.1 Tannerella sp.
TAAAACCGTCAAACGCGAGATTAAACCCTTTTCGCGCGAGTTGTTTTACATCTCGCACGAGATGGTTTTCATCTCGCGCGAGGATATTTTCATCTCGCGCGAGGATGTTTTCATCTCGCGCGAGGATATTTTCATCTCGCACGAGATGGTTTTCATCTCGCGCGAGGATATTTTCATCTCGCGCGAGATGGTTTTCATCTCGCGCGAGACGGTTTTCATCTCGCGCGAGACGGTTTTCAAAACGCGTGTGACGGTTTTCATCTCGCGTGTGATGGTTTTGCCCAACGCATGTTTTTTCAGCGCTCCGCACTTTTCATACGCTTATACGGTATTCACAAACAATGGCGCGTATTACTTGCTTTCTTCTACGCTCCATGTCTGCGATGCCAGACGTTTGTAATTGTTGTAGCGCCATCGGGCATTGTCTTCGGCTGCCCGGAAGAGTTCGGTGGCTTCCTGCGGATACTGTTTTATGACGGATGAGTAGCGCACTTCGCCCTTGAGAAAATCCTGAAATTTCGACCAGTCGGGTTCCTTGCTGTCGAGCGTGAAGGGGTTCCGGCCATCGGCTTCCAGCGCGGGATTGTATCGCCAGAGATGCCAGTATCCGCATTTTACGGCGTCTGACTGTTCCTGCTGGCTTTTGCCCATGCCTCCGCGCAGGCCATGACTGATACAGGGCGCATAGGCGATGATCAGCGACGGGCCGCTGCAGGCTTCGGCCTCGCGGATGGCTTTCAGCGTCTGTCCCTGGTCGGCTCCCATGGCTATTTGCGCTACGTATACGTAACCGTAGGTCGCAGCCATCAGGCCGAGGTCTTTTTTGCGTATCCGCTTGCCTGCTGCCGCGAACTTGGCTATCGCGCCTGTCGGGGTGGCTTTGGACGACTGACCGCCCGTGTTGGAGTATACTTCCGTGTCGAGCACGAGGATGTTGACGTCTTTACCCGACGCAATCACGTGGTCTAAACCGCCGTAGCCGATGTCGTACGAGGCTCCGTCGCCTCCGATAATCCACTGCGAACGCTTGACAAGATACTGGCTCAGTTCCACAAGTTGCCGGCCGATGTCGCAACCCGGATGGTTCGACGCGTATTCCTTCAGTCCCGGAATTATCTTTGCGGCAAGTTCTTTTGTCCTGACGGCATCTTCGCGGTTGGCTATCCATTCTTCGAACAGGGTTTTCGTTTCGCCCTGAGCGCCGTAGCCAATGGCTTCGCGCATGAGGCGAACGATGCGTTCACGCATCTTTTCGGCAGCAAGCTGCATTCCCAGACCAAATTCGCAGAAGTCTTCGAACAGAGAATTTGCCCATGCCGGGCCTTCGCCGTTTTCGTTTGTTGTGTAGGGTGTCGAGGGCACCGAACCCGAATAAATGGATGAACAGCCTGTTGCGTTGGAAACGATCTGACGGTCGCCGAAAAGTTGTGTAATCAGTTTGACGTAGGGCGTCTCGCCGCATCCCGAACATGCGCCCGAAAACTCGAACAGCGGCACGGCAAACTGCGAATTTTTGACGTTCATTTTCGTATCGACCAGATGCTGTTTCGATTTCACGTTATCGGCACAGTATGTCCAGTTGTCCTTTTCGGGCAACTGCGATTCCAGATCGACCATTTCCAGCGCTTTGGCGCCCTTGAATCCCGGGCATACGTCGGCGCAGTTGCCGCAGCCCAGACAGTCGAGTACATCTACCTGAATACGGAACTTCATGCCTTTCAGCGTGGCCGGCGCCTTGACGTCCAGCATGTCGAAACGGGCGCCCGACTGTTCGGTTTCGTCCAGTACAAACGGACGGATCGAAGCGTGGGGGCAGACGTATGCGCACTGGTTGCATTGAATGCAGTTGTCTTTGTTCCAGACGGGCACGAATGTGGCCACGCCTCGTTTTTCGTATTTGGCCGTTCCCTGCATCCACGTGCCGTCCGCGATTTCCTTGAAGGTCGAAACGGGCAGCAGGTCGCCGTCCTGTGCGTTGATTCGAAAGACTACGTTGTTGATGAATGCCGGGTTATTGTTTGCCGTCGTTTCATCGTCGGGCAGGTTTACCCATGCCGCGTCTACCGTGAGCAGCCTGTATTCGTCTCCGCGGTCGACGGCGGCGTAGTTCTTGTTGATCACGTCTTCGCCCTTCTTGCCGTACGACTTGACGATGAATTTCTTCATCTGCTCGATGGCAAGATCCACGGGAATCACCTTCGTGATACGGAAAAACGCCGACTGCAGGATGGTGTTCGTGCGGTTGCCCAAACCGATTTCCTGTGCAATCCGTGTTGCGTCGATATAATAGACGGTAATGTTTTTTCTTGCGAAATAGCGTTTTACCTTGTTAGGCAGGTTTTGCGCCAGCGTGTCGCCTTCCCATACGGTATTGAGGAGGAACGTGCCGTTTTCGCGCAATCCTTTCGTCACGTCATACATGCGCAGGTAGGCCTGTACGTGACATGCCACGAAGTTGGGCGTATTCACGAGATAAGTCGAACGAATGGGCGTATCTCCGAAGCGCAGATGCGAGCAGGTGAAACCGCCGGATTTTTTCGAATCGTACGAGAAATAAGCCTGACAGTATTTGTCGGTATTGTCGCCGATAATCTTCACGGAGTTTTTGTTTGCTCCGACCGTGCCGTCGGCTCCCAGGCCGTAGAATTTGGCTTCGTACATATTGTCGCCTCCCATCGCGATTTCTTCCTTTACGGGCAGAGACGTGAACGTCACATCGTCTACAATACCGATGGTGAAATGATTTTTCGGCAGATTCATAGCCAGATTTTCGAAGACGGAGAGCAGCTGTGCCGGAGTAGTATCCTTGGACGAGAGGCCATAGCGACCGCCGACAATCAAAGGGGCGTTTTCGTGTCCGTAGAAACAGTTTTTCACGTCGAGATAGAGCGGTTCGCCATTTGCTCCCGGTTCTTTTGTCCTGTCCAGCACGGCGATGCGTTTAGCCGTTTTGGGTATGGCGTCGAGGAAATGCTTTGCAGAGAACGGACGGTAGAGGTGTACGGCGACAAGTCCTGTCTTTTCTCCTTTCGCTGTCAGGTAATCAATTGCTTCACGTGCCGCTTCCGTGACCGAGCCCATTGCGATAATCACGCGCCCGGCATCTGCGGCGCCGTAATAGTCGAACAGGCCGTACTTGCGGCCGGTGATTGCCGAGACTTCGTTCATGCAGGCTTCTACTATGTCGGGAACGGCTTCGTAGTAAGCGTTTGTGGCTTCCCTGTGCTGGAAGAACGTGTCGGGATTTTCAGCCATGCCGCGGGCTACGGGTTTGTTCGGATTGAGGGCGCGCGCGCGAAATTCCGTCAGCGCTTTCCGGTCAATCAGCGGGGCAAGGTCTTCGTTGTCGAGCGATTCGACTTTCTGAATCTCGTGCGACGTACGGAAGCCGTCGAAGAAATTCACAAACGGCACGCGCGATTTCAGCGTGGACAGATGAGCCACGGCTGCCAGGTCCATTACTTCCTGCACCGAGCCTTCTGCCAGCATGGCAAACCCTGTCTGCCGGCAAGCCATCACGTCCTGATGGTCGCCGAAAATCGACAGCGAATGAGACGCAATCGTACGAGCGGAAACATGGAATACGCACGGAAGCAACTCGCCCGCAATCTTGTACATGTTCGGAATCATCAACAGCAAACCTTGTGATGCCGTGTAGGTTGTAGTCAATGCACCCGCCTGCAGCGAGCCGTGTACTGCACCGGCAGCGCCGGCTTCCGATTGCATCTCCTGTACGAGTACCGTTTCGCCGAAGATGTTCTTACGTTCGGCGGCAGCCCATTCATCTACATATTCTGCCATGGTAGATGACGGCGTGATGGGATAAATCGCAGCTACTTCGCTGAACATATACGATATATGCGCCGCAGCCTGATTCCCGTCACATGTTAAAAATTTCTTTTGCTTAGTCATTGTTCTATAATTTATCAAGTTATGTAATTTCTTTAATACAAAAAACCGAACAGCCAAGTCGGAATCATATTCTCCGCGCCGACTTCCATCTTATCCACCGCATAATAAACCGTGGGGATATTTTTCGTTTTCGGTTGGCTCGCTATCTGAAAATCGTGTGTTTCGTTCACCAGAAAAGCTGCATTTTTCTCATTTGCGTTCACCCGGTTGTCTTTCAGTATCTGGTTGTAGAAGAACGTTTCATTGACGTCCGACTCGTTCACGGGCAACTGATTGACGGCATACATCAGATTCGAATTATACAAATAGACCTTCGACGGTTTCTTGCTGTCTTCTTCGCCCGTGGCATAAAGAAGATTGACCAGCCGCGCTTCTTTCAGATACTTGATATAGTTCATCACCGTGGCTCGCGAAACTTCAATCTTCTTGCTCAATTGGCTTACGTTCAACGCCGAGGGCGCGTCCAGCGACAACAGATAGAACAGTTTGCGCAACTTCGGCAGGTAGCTTTGCTCGATTTGTTTGATGTACAGCACGTCTACTTCCAGCGTCATGTTCATCGTTTTCAGCAGGTTTTCCGAAAAATTGCGTTTTTCCAGAAAAAACGGATAAAAACCATGATGCAGGTAGTCGCGGAAATAATCCAGCGGATTCGTTGCAGAACAGATTTCTTTTGCTATCGCCACGTGATTTTTCATCACTTCGTCGAGCGAAAACGCCTGAAACCGGCAACCTGTCATCAGATTAAGATACTCGCGAAACGAAAAGCCCCGCAAATAATAGGGCGATACCTTGCCCGACAAATCGGGATTCTCCTCCTTCAACCGCATCACCGACGAGCCGGTGAACACAATCCTCAGGTCGGGAAAGTGGTCGTAGCAATAACGCACTTCTTTCGACCAGCCCGGATATTTGAACATTTGATCTATCAGGAGAGTCTTGCCTCCCTGCGCTCGAAATTCGGCGGCAAAATCGATCAGTGTCCTGTCGCTGAAGAAAAAGTGATTCAGATTGATATACAGGCAATCCCTGTTGTCGATACCGAAAAATTCCCGCGCATACGACAGCAAAAAAGTTGTCTTTCCCACGCCGCGCGAACCTTTGATTCCGATCAGCCGGTCGTTCCAGTTGATTTCATCCATCAGACCGCGCCGCACAGGCGAATTGAGATGCGATAACAAATACTTATGAGTCCGGTAAAAGGTCTCCATCCTGTTCACTTTTTGATTACGGCTACAAATGTACGCAAAATATCCCCAATTGCAATATCGAGATTGCAAAAAGAGGCATTTCGATGCGTTTTTTTATGTGTTTTTACAATCTCCGGCTTCCTTTATCGCACGCCGTTTTGGCAGCCGGGAAAAACGGACTGACCGGCATAAAGGAAAATGAGGGGAGACGGAGGCTCGAACGGGCGAACAGCCGGATTATGATTCCTGTTCGGCAAGCTGCACTTCTTCTTTCAATTGGCCGTAAAAAGAGATTCCCTGCCGGTTGTTGGAAGTGACCCGGAGAGTAGTTTTCCCGTTGTTGAAAACTTCCGCTTCATAAAGATACAGATCATCTTCGGATCGTGTCCGGAACGAAATCTTCGCTACGCCTTTTGCATCGAACACAAGGGAATAGTCCGATATGAGCGCCTCAAAATTCAATCCCTTCCCGCCGCCGTACGGCACGCTGTACGCCCGTCCGAAATAGGGCAGGTACGATATGACCGTATCGCCTTTTATCGTCAGGCCATAATTCGTCGTCAGATGCTGCGAAGGCCCCTGCATTGGCAACATTCTGTCCACGTCGATCGTGTAGCGACGACTTTCCAGCTGTTGTTTAACTGTTTCCGCCCGTTCGTTTCGTGCGGCTGTTTTCGACGACGAGCATGACATTTGTCCCGCCGCCATCAGGCCGATTATAGCCCCTGTCAAAAATAAGTGAATTCGTTTCATGACTTTGATTATTCGTCTGTTCTTTCTTTGTTTCCGCCCGAAAGCAGTTTCAGCGTACACCGACCGGGCAAAACGTCGGCTTCCATGTTCCACATTCTGGTCGAACCGAATGCCGAGATGTCGTGTTTCCCGGCCGTCAGTTCTCTGACAACGGTACCTTCTTCGCCGCATACCGGCGCCATACTGTAAAAGCTGGTTGTCAATTTTCCTGCATAATCGCCGTCTATATAGACGTCTATGTATCCGTCGTCTTCGCAATTCGTCCAGATGGATACGCTTCCTTTACTTTCGAAATTTCTCCTGACGATTATCGACTGGTCGGTATAAGTCCGGTCTATGATGGGACGCGATTTCGACCTTGTGTTTTGCAGGAAGGAGGGGTCGGCGTATGCCGGAACGGTCAAGTTTGCCCTGTTGTTTGCCGAAGAGGGTACGGGTGAGCGCACAAGCTGGCTGTTGACGTAGCCGACAGTCGTCCTGTAGGCCCATGCATCGGCGTCGAAGTAAGTGACTCTCATGCTTTTCCACGGATAGTAGTCGCCCCCCGTCAGATGAATTACTTCGCCTTGCGAAATTGTCGTCAATATGGGGGCGTCGTACGAGGGAGCGCTTCTGACGGCCAGCGACTTGACGAAAACATAATACGGATAATAAGTCCTGTCGTAATAATCGTCCTTCAGGAAGGATCTGTTAATCTCTTTTTTCGGATAAATATCCCAATAGCCCCATTCTTTCTGTATATTCCTGTTTGTCTGAGGCGAGGAAGGCCGGGGGCTGATATACTCCCTGTAATAATCCTGTGCGCCGGCAGTCATTGCCATTATGATTAGTAGCGCTGTGATGTAAGTTTTCGTTTTCATTGTGAAGTCCTTTTTTTGTTAAACATACGTTTTTTTCTTACTTACTCCGAGATTCTGAATGCCGAAGTAATATTTTCTATTTTAGATAATTTCGTACACAGTTGTTGCACGTCTTCCACATTGTGTACATTCAATTTGATATTTCCTTCAAAGATGCCGTCCATCGTTTTAATTACCAAACGTATGATGTTGACATTAAATTCCAGAATGGTTTTGGAAATGCTGCTCAGCACGCCGATGGTATCGATGCCTTCCACCTTGATGGTTGCTTCGAACGATAATCCGGCATGTCCGCTCCATACGGTGGCAATAATGCGGTCGCCGTATTTGCTGTTTCGGTTTATTGCACTCGGGCACATTCGTTTGTGCACGACAAGTTTGTTTCTGTCAATGAATCCTACCGTTTCGTCTCCGGAAATGGGTTTACAGCACTCGGCGAGCACATAATCCCGGTTCAAGCCTGCTTTTGTGAGTAAAAAGGGCTTTTTCCGGTCAAATTTGGGTTCTCCGTCCGGTTGCTCTGCTGCTGTGCCTGCTTCTTTTTTTCCTTTTTCCTTCTTGCGCAGGAATGCAAACATCCTGAATAAATCCGATTTTGTTTTCAGGATTTTCTTTACGTTTTCATAATGTGGCACGTCGCCTTTTTCTATTGCGCAATAGAGGTCTTCTCTGTTCGTAAATCCGTAATATGCAGCCACCTTGTCGATAAGCGACGAGTGCGGTTCGATTTCTGATTTTGCGAAGACGGCCAGTAACTTCGCCTTGCCTTGCTGGGCGTTTTCCCGTCGGATGCGCTTCAGTGCGGTGGTGATGTCGATGCGCGCCTTGGCGGTCTTTACGAAGTTAAACCATTCTTCGACAGGAATTTGCGTCTTGGACGTCACTATTTCTATCTGGTCTCCGCTGGAAAGTTGATGGCTGATGGGTACCAGGACGTGATTGACTTTCGCCGCGATGGCCGTATTGCCGATATTGGAGTGCAGTTCGTATGCAAAATCGAGTGCGGAGGCTCCTTTGGGCAATGTTTTGATGTCGCCCTTTGGCGTGAAAACCTTTATGTCGGATTCATAAAGCGTCAGTTTGATTTCATCGAGGGTATCAATCAGGTCGGGGGTCGGCTTTTCGAGTATTACTTTAATGGTGTCCAGCAATTTGCCCAGTTCCGCATCTTCTTCGATGTTGTGGTCCTTGTATTTCCAGTGTGCGGCGAGGCCTCTTTCGTCGATGTCGTCCATTTTGCGGCTGCGAATCTGTACTTCGAACCATTGTCCGTCTGGCCCCATTACGGTCAGGTGCAGCGCCTGATAGCCGTTCGATTTGGGATTGGAAACGAAATCGCGGATGCGGTCGGGCTTAATCATATAAATATCAGTGATTGCCGAATAGATTTTCCAGCAAAGGTCTTTATCTGAAAAGCCTTCCTGAGATTCGAAGACGATACGGACGGCAAAGAGGTCGTATACTTCTTCGAAGGGAAGTCCTCGCGTTTCCATTTTAGTCCAGATGGAAAAATGTGATTTGATGCGCTTTGTCATCACGTAGTCAAATCCCATGATTTTCAATTTCCTGTCGACCGGCGCGGCAAATTTGTTGAACAGTGATTTCAAAATCAGGTTCTTCTCTTTCAGTTTTTTGTCAATCTCCTGATAGGCTTCCGGTTTTTCATATTTCAGGCACAGATTTTCCAGTTCCGTCTTAATTGCATGCAAACCCAGGCGGTGGGCTAAGGGAGCGTATAAAAACAGCGTTTCACCTGTGATTTTGTGCTTTTTTTCCTGCGACATCACGTCGAGCGTGCGCATGTTGTGCAGGCGGTCTGCCAGTTTTATCAGTACTACGCGGATGTCGTTGTTCATGGTCAGAAACAGTTTTCTGAAGTTTTCGACCTGTTTCGATTTTTGGTCCTCGTCCTGTTGAGCCGCCTGTTTGACGGCCTGTTCGGCGAATATGCCGCCGGAGATTTTAGTGAGTCCTTCTACGATTTCTCCGATTTTGTTGCCGAGGACTTTGTCTTCTCCGTAGATTTTTTTTATGTCGTCTACATTGTATATTGTGTCTTCGATCACGTCGTGCAGCAATGCCGAACAAATCGAAGTGGAACCTAATCCCATTTCATTGCATACGATACGCGCGACGGCCAGAGGATGCATAATATAAGGTCCACCGGAATGCCTTTTTGCATTGTAATGTGCTTTGCTGGCAAAGTCGAATGTTTTCTTTATCAGATCAGCTTTTTGCCGGTGATTGGAGTGCATGTATTCATCCAGCAACTTGCCGTAGGTTTCCTGTACCAGCTGCTCCTGCGCTTCTTGATTTACTACTTCTGTCGTATTCATATTCTTCACAATAATCAAAGATTAAACAAATTAACCTGTCGGGATTTTTAGAATCTGTCCCGGTTTGATTACATTGCCGGCCATTTGGTTTGCCGATTGTATCATCGAGACTGTTACGCCCGGATATTTTTTCGCGATGGAGTACAGAGAATCGCCGGATTGCACTTTGTATGAAACTATTGCGGCTTCGCTTTTCGAAAGAGCACCGTTCGACGGCGTTTGTGCCTGACGTTTTTGCTGTCCAGCCTGCGCGGTTTGTCCGGCGGCTGTTTGCGTTATATTGGTTTTCGATTCTTCTTCAGGCTGTTTCTGTTCGCTGCGCGCAGCGTAAGTGATTCCACCGTTGTCGATGATGATGTTCAGTTTTCGTCCTTTGGGCACACGGGTGGAACTGAGCTTGTTCCATTTTCTTATATCTCTGGCAGTTACACCGTAGCGGTTGGCTATGATATACAGGTTTTCACCTGCGGCCACTGTGTGCTTGATGGTTTCCTGCCTTGGATTGTTTTTTGTTTCGCCGGACATGTCGACTGTTTCGGAATTGGCCAGCAATTCTTCGATGCGATATGCGCCGATCGAATCGGCGTTGTCGATGTAAGCCAGCGTAGCGGTAACGGGCAGTTTAAGAGGCGACAGCATGATGTTGCCGGGTATAATCCCGCGTTTGTACTGCGGATTGAGGAGTCGAATCATTTCAATGTCTACTTTAAGCACGTCTGCTACTTGCCTAAAATGCAACATTCTGTCGATCATCACTGTATCCGAAGCCATGGAGAGGCTTGTCCGAATGGGGCAAAGGTTGTGTTCGCAGTGGTAATTCATGATGTACGTGGCGGCGATGAACAGAGGGACGTACGAACGCGTTTCGCGTGGCAGGTAAGGGAATATTTCCCAGAAATTTGTCTTTCCTCCCGAACGGCGAATGGCCTTGTTCACGTTACCCGGTCCGCAGTTGTAGGCCGCCAGCACGAGATGCCAGTCGCCATAAACGGCATACATTTCCTTGAAATAACGGCAGGCGGCGTGAGTGGCCTTTGCCGGGTCCAGACGTTCGTCTATCAGGCTGTTGATTTCAAGCCCGTAAAGTTTGGCCGTCGGCAGCATGAACTGCCACAGTCCGGTTGCACCCACGCGCGACAGGGCATCGGGCTTCAATGCACTTTCGACCACGGCAAGGTATTTCAACTCGTCAGGAAGATCGTACTGATTGAGTATCTGCTCGAAAACAGGGAAATAGAGGTCTGCCATTCCCATCATGTAACGCACCAGTTCGCGCCTCCTGCCGGCATACAGGTCGATGCATTTCTGTACGACCGAATTGTAATCCATCGGAATGATGCATGGCAACTTTTCCAGTCGCTGCTGGTAGACGATGTCGGGGAAAAACACGTTTTCGTCATCGTCAAGACAATGTTTTTCTGTTTGGGAAAAATATTGTACATGCCAGCTCTGAAGAAGTTTTTCCACATTTTCGTCCAGTACTTCGGGCATCATTCCGATGACGGCGTAAGTCGAATCGGACGACAGTTCCGAATAGGTTTCTTCTTGCGCTGTTTCTTCATTCTGTGCGGAAACAGCGCAGGCAAGGCAAAGGGCGAAAAGAGTGTAGAAAAGAAATGCTATTTTTTTCATCATATTAAAATTTAATACTGCAACTAATACCATACAATCGTGAACTGTAGGCGGTTTGTGGGCTGAAGACAGGCTCCACGCGCATGGACAGGTCGTCCGAGATGTCGAAATCGAACAATTGGGCGTCGACATACGCATCCGCCATACATATCAGATACCAGCCGACCGTCAGAATGATGCTCAAATCGCGGTAACGGCGGTAGAAATCTTTTCCGTTTTTCAGACGGCTTTTGAAATTGGCGTCTCTGATGTATTCGGCAGGGTCTCTGCCTGCGGGAACAAAACTGATCCAGCTGTTATTCCAGCTTTCCGGATCATCGGGATCGTCTTTTACTATAAAATAATATGCGTCGGAATAATCTTTGTAATTTTTATGATTCCACGAAATGGCGTAGGCAAATCCCATGAAACCACCGTAGACCAGCGGCAATTTCCAATACTTGCGGTTGTATATCTGCCCTAAACCGGGGAAGACGGCCGAGTAGATTACAGCCCGCGTGGGGACGGGCTTGAACGGCATTTGAACGGCGTTTTTCAATTGTAGCGTGTCGATTTTCTGCAACCCGCCGATAATCGCAGAGTCCGTTAATGAAAGATGAATCGTGTCATTTTCCATCACGTCGTTTTCCTGCGCCTTAAGCGGAAACAAAATACCGTTTGTCGTTGTTAAAACCATAAGTATTAATATTTTGAGATTGTTCGCCACGCCATTCCGTATTTTTTATTGATTCATTTTATCCAGCAGTCCCATAATCTTTTCCAGTTCTTCTTCCGAACGGAAAGGAATCGTGATTTTGCCTTTTCCGTTTTCGTGATTGTATGTCAGGTTTACTTTTGTCAGGAAAAAGCTCGACAAGTGTTCCTGCAACAGTTTATATTCGTCGGACAGCAGTTTTTTTTGCGTTTTTGCGCGATTGCTGTCCGGGGCGTCGGCGGCATCCGTCAATACGGTTCGCGTCAGTTCTTCCACACGACGGACGGACAAACCTTCTTCCAGGATTTGTTCGTAGAGAGCTAATTGCACTTCGGGGTCATCGACGGAAATCAGTGCGCGCGCATGTCCCATATCGATGCGTCTGTCTTTCACCCCGACTTGTATTTCGGCCGGCAGTCTCAGCAGTCGCAAGTAGTTGGCTATCGTGGTACGCTTTTTTCCGACTCTTTCGCTCAGTTGTTCCTGCGTGAGGCCATTCGTGTCAATCAGTCGCTGGTAGGCGAGTGCTATTTCGATGGCATTCAGGTCTTCGCGCTGGATATTTTCGATCAGCGCCATTTCAGCGACATGCTCATCGGCAGCCGTTTTGATGTATGCCGGTATTCGTTCCAGTCCGGCCATCAGTGCTGCACGGTAACGGCGTTCGCCTGCGATAATCAGATATTTATCCTCTGCAATCTCTTTGAGTATAACAGGCTGGATGATACCGTATGTACGAATGGATGTGGCCAGTTCTTCCAGCGTATCGTTTTCGAAAATGGTGCGCGGCTGTTCGGGATTCGGTTCGATTTTACTCAACTCGATTTCGTTGATGGAAGACGAGCCGTCTGTTTTCAAATCATCCGTAAGTATTGTGCTTAATCCCCGTCCTAATCTGTTTTTGTTTGGTTTCGCCATAAAGCTATTTGTTTTTTTCTATTAATTCCTGAGCTAACTGCATGTAGTTGGCCGAGCCTTTCGATTCGGCATCGTAGAGTAATGCCGGCTGACCGAAACTCGATGCCTCGACAAGTGTTATATTTCGTTGTATCACAGTTGTAAAGAGCATGTCTTTGAAAGATTTTCTGACATCTTCGTAGACCTGGTTGGCGACGCGCAGACGTGAATCATACATAGTCATCAGGAATCCTTCGATTTCGAGGGAAGGATTCAGTTTTGATTTGATTATTCTTATTGTATTCAGCAGCTTGCCGAGACCTTCCAATGCAAAGTATTCGCATTGTACCGGTATGATGACCGAGTCCGCAGCCGTGAGCGCATTGACCGTAATCAGACCCAGCGAGGGCGAACAGTCTATCAGGATGAAGTCGTAATCGTTTTTTAGCGGTTCGATGACCTTTTTCATAATTTTTTCACGGTCAGCCATGTTAAACAGTTCCGGCTCGGCGCCTGCGAGGTCGATGTGCGACGGGATGACTTTCAAGTTGCCCAGTTCGGTCGATGCTACGGCTTTGCGCGAATCGTCGCCATCGATCAGGCATTCGTAAAGCGAACTGTTAGTCTTTCCTACATCAATTCCCAGACCCGATGAGGCATTTGCCTGCGGATCAGCGTCGACCACAAGAACTGTCTTTTCAAGTGCAGCCAGCGATGCTGCCAGATTGATCGTTGTGGTAGTCTTGCCAACCCCGCCTTTTTGATTTGCAACAGCGATAATTTTACCCATAGATATGTTGTTTTTATTTCCATTAAACGTTTTATGCATATTCCATTCTCTTAGAAATGAAGAGAAAAAATATCCGGCATGATATTTACATCAATGCCTGCCTGTAAACTGCAAAGTTAATGATAATTTTTTTATGGCGGCACTCTATGGTCGATTTTAAGCAAGTTATTTTTTCATGCTGGAAATTTTATGATTCTTATTCAGCATATAATCCAGCTGTTATGCGGTATCTTCCGCTTTGTGAACCCGATGGTTTGCCGCAACTCGCAAAGTCATTTCAGTGTGGCGACGATGATACCGGGGTTATCGTCATTTTCCGCTTCCGCCACGCCGATAAGACGCTTGCTGTCTTCGAAAATATATGCGGGAATGAACGGTTTTTCCGATTTCATGTCTTCCGGCAGGCTAAAGGACACATTCCCTGTAATAGGGAATTTCGGCCTTTACGCCTGCCGCGTCCATGAAGGTGAATCTTGTCTTTTCGGTTCCCAAACGGCTTGGAGTGAACAGCAGGCAGGTATTGTCGTGCAATGAAAACACTTCATAGTAATCGTCCATTACATGAAAGATGTTTATTCTATCCGGATTTTACTCTTTACTTCTATGTAGGTTCGCCTGTCAAATGCGAAATCGTAGTAACCCGCATCGCCGGCCTCACTTTTGATGTCTAATTTTGATCTTCCGACTTCGAGGCCGTTTTTGTCGAATGCCTTGACGGTAAGCGACGAACTGAAATCTTTGTCAAAAATGAGATAAAGCGTCAGAAGATTGTTGGTTCCTCCTTCCGGCAAACTGTTGATCGAAATTTTTCCCGTTTTAACTCCCTTCTCTTGAAGTTCTTCGGATAATGACAATTCGCACTGAAGGCTTTTATCTATTCCTTCCGCGACGCCTTCGAAAAATTCGGTAGCGCTCTTGCCTACCACTTCTCCTCCTTTATTGATGCTGTCTCTGGCTTTTTCTTTTAAATCCCCACATGAAACAGCCGCAATCAAAAACAGACATAAAATAATTTTTTGTTTCATACATTCAGTTTTTTAGAGATACAATCAGTATTTGATTGCAAAGATAAATGTTTTTCGGCTTATACATGCAATAATTATTCGAGAACGGGTGCATTTGACCGCGTCGATTTTCGATTCCCGCGAGGGTGGGGGTATCTTCCATGCCCCGGCTCCATACCCCCATCGCAGGATACAGGCGGGGGTAGCCGGATAAGTTTACGTACACAATATTACTAAGGGATGCGAAATAAACCGTTATATCCTGTTCTTTCGCATCCCTTAGTTCCTCTTTTTATGCACAAAACCGTACTGCGAGCAGTGCGGTTTCGTGCGTTTGCGCTGGGTACTTTTACGCCGTTCGGACTGTTTTCTTCATTCTTTTATCCGTTCATGGAAGCCAGGAACTCAAGATTGTCGTTCGTATTGATCATCTGTTTTTTCACAAACTCCATGGCTTCGAGCGAATTCATGTCAGACAGGTATCGGCGCAATATCCACATGCGGTTCACGATTGTCCCGTTTTGCAGCAGGTCGTCGCGGCGCGTGCTGGATGCCACAATGTCTACGGCCGGATAGATCCGTTTGTTGGACAGTTTGCGGTCTAATTGCAGTTCCATATTGCCTGTGCCCTTGAATTCTTCGAAAATCACATCGTCCATTTTCGAGCCCGTTTCGGTCAGAGCCGTTGCCAGAATTGTCAGGCTGCCGCCGTTTTCAATGTTGCGGGCTGCTCCGAAGAATCGTTTGGGTCTCTGCAGCGCATTGGCGTCGACGCCTCCCGAAAGGACTTTTCCCGAAGCCGGCTGTACGGTGTTGTATGCACGTGCAAGCCGCGTAATCGAATCCAGAAGGATGACCACGTCGTGCCCGCATTCTACCATCCGCTTGGCCTTGTTCAGGACGATGTCGGCTATTTTGACGTGGCGTTCGGCCGGCTCGTCGAACGTGGATGCAATCACTTCGGCATCCACGCTTCGCGCCATGTCGGTGACTTCTTCCGGCCGTTCGTCTATCAGCAGCACAATCATGTATACTTCCGGATGATTGATAGCGATGGCGTTGGCGATGTCTTTAAGCAGCATGGTCTTTCCCGTTTTGGGCTGCGCTACGATAAGGCCGCGCTGTCCCTTGCCGATAGGCGAGAACAGATCTACGACGCGGACGGCAATGTTGTCGAAAATTTTTGGTGAAGTTTCTCTTGTGAGCATGAATTTTTCTTCGGGGAAGAGCGGCGTAAGATGGTCGAAGGGTACGCGGTCGCGCACTTCTTCGGGCGAGCGGCCGTTGATGCGGTCTACTTTTATCAGCGGAAAATACTTTTCGCCTTCCTTGGGCGGTCTGACGGGACCTTCTACTACGTCGCCGGTCTTAAGTCCGAACAGTTTGATTTGTGATTGGGACACATAGATGTCGTCGGGCGAAGACAGATAGTTGTAGTCCGACGAGCGCAGGAATCCGTATCCATCCTGAATAATTTCGAGTACGCCCGTCCCGATCAGTATGCCATCGAAATCAAAACCTTTCTCCTGCTGCTGCGAAGTGGGAACGTTTCCGTTTCGTTGCTGTTGCGCGTTGTTTTTGTTATGACTGCTTTGCTGCGGACGCGGTTGCTGCGGTTGCGGTTGCTGTTCGGCCGGTTGCTTCTCCTGCGGCTTCGGCTGTGCAGGCTGCATGGGCAGTACCTGATCCAGCACGGAATTGGTAGTTGTTCCGGAATGCCTGAAGATAAGCCGCTTCTGATTGTCTTTCGACTGTGTCTCCTGTGTCTTTTTCGACGGAGTTTCCTGTGTTGTCGACGTTTCGGCCGTTTCTTCGGGTGGCGGCGGGACGGCACTGGCGCCCGGTCCGGGCAATACGGGCGGGAGTAAAACAGGCTGCACCGTTCTTTTCGTTTCCTCCGCGTACGTTTTCTTTGCGGGAGTTTCCGGCAGTTTGATTATGTCCGGATGATCTCTCGGCACAATTTTCGGTGCGCTTTCTTCTTTCGGCTTGCTCGCTTCGACAGCAACTTCTTCGACTGTAGTTTTTTTAGGCGGTCTGCCGGGTTTGCGGCGAGGTTGTGCGGCTTCGGGCGAAGGTGTAGCAGACGAAGCAGGCGTAGCGGACGAAGGTGCAGGCGAAGGCAGAGAGGGGCGTTTTTCGGCCTTTTCGTTCGCAACAGGTGTGGACGCCGCAGCGTTCTTGGGCTTTCTGCCACGCTTCTTTTTTTCCATTTTACGCGCTTCCTTCTCTTTTTCCATTTGAAGGCCGGCCAATGCAACAGCCTGTTCATCAAGAATTTTATAAACCAAATCCTGTTTTTCAAGCGTTTTGCTTTTTTTAATTCCCAACTCCTCCGCAATTACTTGCAAATCGGAGAGCTGTTTTTCATTGAGCTCAATAATGTTGTATTTCTGCATATTTTTTGAAAAAGGCAAATACGTCATAACAGTATATCAATTATATTTTGTATTGATATGTCTTATTTCGTATTTGCTACGTTATTAATAAATTATGTTCATATAATACGGATTGTTTCTCCACATTTCAGAATCTTACTTTCTCCTCGTGGATTAAGACGCGGCAAATGTACAAATATTTTCGATATATCAAACACACATCAGTCAAAAAAAAATACAATTAATGCATTTTTTGTTGTTCCGGTAATTTTGTAGCGCTCGTCGATGCGTTCTCCTACAATCCAAACAATGTCTTCGCCGTTACAAAGCAACCAGACTTGATCTTTCTGTATATGGCTTAGTTTGTGATCGATAAAGTAGTCACTCAGTTTTTTTCGGCCGTACATTCCGAAAGGGACGAACCAGTCGCCCGGCTTCCATTTGCGCAAAGTCAGCGGGAATGTGAGTTTGTCGCAGTCAAGGCAGGCGACCGTTTTATTCTTTTCCACCCGGAAAGAGGCGTCGACCGTCTTTTGCCGGAGATGCAACCTGACCGGTTGCCGGACGTATTCGTCCGCATGAATCCGATAAACGGTTTCCGTTTTTTCTGTTCGAGGTGCAAGCAGAAGATAGTCACGGTCTTTTACAATCAGATACGATGACTCCACCGCATGAAATATTTTCCCCGGTTCGCCATCCAGCGATTCGAAGATGGCGCAGGCCAGCGTGCGCGTAAATCCGTACGGTTTGATTAATTCGTACAGAACGGTCTGGGGCGCAGCGGACTGCATTAATTCGCGGATGGATATTTTCCCATTTTCAGGAGCGATGCGTATGCGCTCTTTTTCCATCATGCCGGCGTAAAGTTTTTCTACATCCGAAAGATGGGCGGCAGTTCGCGCAATGGTCTCTCTGACCGATGGATTCAGTTTTTCCAACAAAGGCAAAACGTGCAAACGGATGAAATTACGCGCATATTCGTCCGAAAAGTTGCTGCTGTCAGTGCGGTATTCAATCTGATTATCCGAAAGCCAGGCGAGAATCTCATTTCGTCCGAAAGGCAATAATGGCCTGATAATATGTCCGTTCTTCGGGTGAATACCGGTCAGGCCGCGGATGCCTGTCCCGCGTACAATATTATATATGACGGTTTCGATACTGTCGTCGCGATGATGCGCCACGGCAATGGCCTGTGCATGTTGCCCGACGCGCAACTGTTCGAACCACCGGTAACGCAGTTCGCGTGCAGCCATTTCAATGGAAATGCGATTCTGCGAGGCATGATTTTGTGTATCGAAGTCGATTTTGTGAAAAGGGAAGTGCAGGGCATCGGCTGTCTGCATGGTGAAATGTTCGTCACCATCGGATTCGTCGCCTCGCAAGTGAAAGTTGCAGTGCGCTACGACACAGGCATAACCCGAACGCGCCAGCAAGTGCAGCAGCGCAACGGAATCGGCGCCCCCGCTCACGCCCGCCACTACAGTGTCGTTTGGATTCAGCAGTTTATGCGTCTCGATATATTTCCTGAAAGCCCGAATCATAAGCTGCAATGTTCTGCCGGATTGTCTGCGCTCAACCTTAGTTGTCAGGCTTTTACTGATACTATTTCTGTACCGACAGTGTCAGGTCCGGGTCAATCATGATGCGACCGCAATATTCGCAAACGATGATTTTTTTTCGCAGTTTGATATCCATCTGCTTTTGAGGAGGGATTTTGTTGAAGCATCCGCCACAGGCATCTCTCTGAATATCAACTACGGCTAAACCATTGTGTGCCCCCTTACGAATGCGTTTGAAGGCTGTCAGCAGGCGTGGCTCAATCGTTTCTTCCAGTTTTTTCGCCTTTTCGCGCAACTTTTCCTCTTCCTGGCGGGTTTCGGAGATGATTTCTTCCAGTTCGCTCTTTTTCTGCGTCAAATCGCCTTTCCGTCCTTCCAGAAGTTCTTTGCACTGCTTGATGTCGTCTTTTTTCTTGTCGATTACCGCATGGAACTCTTTGATCTTCTTTTCTGCAAATTCAATTTCAAGACCCTGAAATTCAATTTCTTTAGACAGATTGTCAAATTCGCGGTTGTTACGCACGTTATCCAGTTGCGATTTATATTTTTCGATTAAACCGGACGCTTCGCTGATTTTGTTCTTTTGTGCTGTTACGTTACTCTTATTGGTATCTATCTCAGCATGATAGTTGTGAATACGCGTCTCCAGTCCGGCAATTTCGTCTTCCAAATCGGACACTTCCAAAGGCAATTCTCCGCGAAGCGTTTTGATTTTGTCAATTTCCGTCATTGTGACTTGCAGTTGGTACAATGACCTGAGCCGTTCTTCGACGGTGTATTCTTTTTCTGTAACTTCTTTCTTTTTAGCCATCTTTTATAAGTATTTAACTGGGTTTGAATCTGTATTTGAAATTTGCACGGCAAAGGTAGGGAATTTTTTTGATATGACATCAAAGAAAATATCATTTGTACATATTTCCGTTTCATAGTGACCGATAACGGCCAAAATAATTTTGTTTTTCACGTCGTAGAAATCGTTGTATTTCGCTTCTCCGGTAATGAAAACATCGGCGCCTGCCGCAATCGCTTCCGGAATCAGGAATGCGCCGCTTCCGCCGCATACGGCTACTTTGCGGACGGGTTTTCCGGTAAAGGCGGAGTGTCTTACGCTGTCTGCCCGAAAATGTGTCTTGATGCGCAGCAAAAAATCGCGGGCATTTTCGCTTTCAGGCAGTTCGCCGATAATGCCCGAACCGGCCGCAATCCACGTATTGCTCAAAGGATAAAGGTCGAATGCCGGTTCTTCATACGGATGCACGGACAGCAACGCACGGATAACGGCGTTTTTACGAAACACCGGCAGAATCGTTTCGATGCGTATTTCCTTTTCGCGGTGCAGATTACCGATTTCGCCGCAGAACGGCCGGGCATTTTCGCCGGCGCGGAAAGTGCCTTCGCCCGCAAGGTTGAAGCTGCACGAATCGTAATTGCCAATATGTCCGGCTCCGGCTTTGAACAAGGCGTTCCGGACGGCTTCCGCATGAGCTTCGGGCACGAATACCACCAGCTTCAGTAAGACATTCTTTTGCGGGCTTAGAATACTTACATGCTGAAGTCCAATCTGTTCGGCCAACCGGTAATTGACGCCGCCATACGCATTGTCGAGGTTCGTATGGGCGGCATAAATCACAAGGTCGCGTTTGCAGGCTTTTATCAGGCAGCGTTCTACATACGTATTGCCTGTAAGCGACTTGATTGGCTTGAAAAGCAGCGGATGATGCGAAACAATCAGGTTGCAGCCCTTCACTGTCGCCTCATCTACAACATTTTCCGTTACGTCCAGACACAGCAGCGCTCCGGTAGCCTCCTGTTCGACGTCGCCGGTCTGCACTCCGGCATTGTCAAAGCCTTCCTGCAGAGGCAGAGGTGCAAGGCGCTCTATTTCAGTCAGTATATTCTTTATTTTCATATTTATGAACAGTTGTTTATCTTTAAATTATGCGCGGGATGAACATGTAATTGCCACACGAAGCTTCTTTATTTCAATCCCCTAAGTCTTTGAATCATTTACTTCAAGGGCAGGATGGAAAGGTTCAACTCATCCAACTGCGCCTGATCGATGGTCGATGGAGCATCAATCATAACGTCTCTACCCGCATTGTTCTTTGGGAAGGCGATACAGTCGCGGATGGAGTCCAGTCCGGCCAAAAGCGACACCCAGCGATCTAATCCGTAGGCGATACCGCCATGAGGAGGTGCGCCGTATTTGAAAGCGTTCGTCAGGAATCCGAAACGCTCCTGTGCCTGTTCGTCTGTAAAGCCCAGCAGGCGAAACATCCTGTTCTGCAAGGCGCTGTCGTGGATTCGAATGGAGCCGCCACCTACTTCCACCCCGTTGATTACCATGTCGTATGCATTGGCGCGAACGGATCCGGGATCGCTGTCAAGCAGGTGGACATCTTCCGGCTTGGGAGAGGTAAAGGGATGATGCATGGCGTAGTAGCGGTTGTCTTCTTCGCTCCATTCAAAGAGCGGGAAGTCGACTACCCACAGGCAGGCGAAAGTGTTTTTATCGCGGAGAGCAAGGCGGTTACCCATCTCAAGGCGAAGTTCGCCGAGTTGCTTGCGGGTTTTCATTGTGTTGTCTCCCGAAAGAATCAGAATCAAGTCGCCCGGTTCTGCCTGAAAGGCAGCTTTCAGTTGTTGCAGGATTTCCTGTGAATAGAATTTATCAACGCTCGACTTAACCGTATCATCCGCTTCTACACGGGCATATACCAATCCTTTGGCGCCGATCTGCGGACGTTTGACGAAGTCGGTCAGCGCATCCAGTTGCTTGCGGGTGTAATCGGCGGCGCCCTTCGCACAAATGCCTCCGATATAGGCGGCGCTGTCGAAGACGGGAAAGCCGTGCCCCTGCAGAAGACCGGCCAGTTCGACGAATTTCATGCCGAAACGGATGTCCGGCTTGTCCGTTCCGTAGTATTTCAGGGCGTCGGCCCACGTCATGCGCGGGAAAGGTTCGTTCATCTCGATTCCCCGAATCGTTTTGAACAGACGTTTCGACATGCCTTCGAATACATTCAGCACATCGTCCTGCTCGACAAAACTCATCTCGCAGTCTATTTGTGTGAACTCCGGCTGGCGGTCGGCGCGCAGGTCTTCGTCGCGGAAACATTTTACGATCTGGAAGTATCTGTCGAAACCCGACACCATCAACAGTTGCTTAAATGTTTGAGGCGACTGGGGCAAAGCGTAGAACTGTCCCGGATTCATCCGCGAAGGGACGACGAAGTCGCGCGCACCTTCCGGCGTAGAACTGATCAGCACCGGCGTTTCTACTTCCATAAAACGCAGTTCGTCCAGATAACGGCGCACTTCGATTGTCATCCGGTGGCGCAGTTCGAGGTTGGAACGTACGACATTGCGCCGCAAATCCAAATAGCGATACTTCATGCGCAGGTCGTCACCGCCGTCGGTATCGTCTTCGATGGTGAAGGGCGGAGTCTGGGCAGCATTCAATATAATCAACTCCGATACAATGATTTCGATCTCGCCTGTCGGGATGTTCATATTCTTGCTCGACCGCTCTTTCACCGTTCCGGTCGCCCGAATCACGTATTCCCTCCCCAGTTTGTTTGCTTTTTCGCAGAGCGAAGCGTCGACCGCGTCGTTGAAAGCCAACTGCGTAATGCCATACCTGTCGCGTATGTCGACAAAAATCATTCCGCCCATTTTGCGCGCCTTCTGCACCCATCCTGCAAGTGTAACTGTCTGTCCTTCATTCGAAAGACGTAATTCTCCACATGTATTTGTTCTGTACATAATTATGTTTAGTAAAAAAATTGCACAAAGGTAAAGAAAAAAACATGATTTTCAATAGCGCCGCAAAAGAGCGGGCGCAATTCAAATTGTCGTTTTTGTTTCGAAATTTTTTAACCGCAGAGTCCACGGAGGAAAATGACGAATAAAAATCTCTGTGTACTCCGTGTACTCTGTGGTTGCAAAAAGTACTTTTATTATTGCAACACGGAATTCAGAGAACGGAGAATGTATTGACAACAAAGAATCATTTAAAGACCTTCCCCCGACATTTAAAGGTCTTCCCCCGGCATTTAAAGACCTTCCCCCGACATTTAAAGGTCTTCCCCCGACATTTAAAGGTCTTCCCCCGGCATTTAAAGACCTTCCCCCGACATTTAAAGGTCTTCCCCCGGCATTTAAAGACCTTCCCTCGACATTTAAAGGTCTTCCCCCGGCATTTAAAGCCTTTCCCCTGACATTTAAAAGCCTTCCTCCGGCATTTAGTAATGCGAAATAAACAAGTTATATCTTGTCTGTTTCGCATCCCTTAAAACTGGTAATTGATTTTTTTGCTACTTTTGCCTCCGAAAATAAATTATAACATGAGAAAGATTAAAATAAAAATTTCGGCAGGAAAAATCGTGACCTGTTTGTGCGAGCTTTCCATAGTGGTCATTGGTATTGCGATTATGCTTTCGGTCAATAACTGGCTTACGACACGAAATGAAAAGAAAGACATGGCGCTTTACCTCAACGCGGTGAAGCTGGAACTGGAAACAAACCTCGCCGACCTTGAAATGTTCAAGGTTTCGGGTAGCATGCGTTTCGTAAAAGACAAAGAGGTTTTGCTGTCTATCCGGACTGCTTACTTCAAGCTGGAAATGTTGAAAGAGACCGTAAGCGCAGGCGACTTCAATAGTTACATGGATGGAAAAATATGAAAGAGAGCTTCATCCGCTGCCGCCGTTTTTCCCTTCGGGAGCGCGGGTGCTGATGCTGGGAAGTTTCCCGCCGAAAAGGGAGCGCTGGAAAATGGATTTCTTTTACCCGAATTTTCAAAACGACATGTGGCGGATTTTCGGTCTGGTCTTCTTCGAGGATGCGGATTATTTTTTGACCGTCGATCGAAAACTTTTCAGGGAAGAGGCGATACGCGAGTTTCTTGCGGCGAAGGGCATTGCCTTGTGGGATACGGCGATGGAAGTGAAGCGCCTGAAAGGGAATGCATCCGACAAGTTTCTGGAAGTGCTGCGACCTGTCGACTTGCCGGATGTACTGGCAAAGTTGCCGTGTTGCAAAGCGATTGCGTTGACTGGCCAGAAGGCGACGGATACGCTGCTGACACTGATTGAAGCCGGCGAGCCGCGAGTGGGCGGCTTTACAGACACT
>JAISXP010000120.1 GCA_031270465.1 Tannerella sp.
GCTTGCGTATGCGGTTTGACCGGCGTTTGGCTGTTGAATGCCGGCACGATAATGACGCCCGTCGAGCCAAGCTCGCCCGCAGCCGTGATGATTTCGTGCATCGTGTCGATACATTCCTGACGCACCTTTTCTTCTTCCGAAAGGATAAATCCGGAGAACCCGGCGCAGATGGCGCTCACCTTGATATTGCGTCCGCTCAGGGCATCCCTGAACTCCTTCACGCGCCCGGCCAGTCCCCGCCCGCCCGGCTCGAACCCGACGACGCCCAGACTGTCCATGAAATCGAACTTCTCGTTCAGGTTGGCGCCCGGAGGCGTTCCTTCCTGAAAGGAGATGTTCAGTTTTACATCTTTGCCTTTGCAGCAGGCGCCTTCGCCGTCTTTGCAGCAACTCTTTTCCCTGCTTCCTCCGCAGGCAGACAGAGCGGCGCCGCCAACTGTCGCGGCGGCCGCCCTTAAAAAATTTCGTCTGTCCAGTGTCATGACTTTAACGTGTTTGGTTGCCCTGGGGTTTTCCCGCAATATGGATAAAGTCGTGCAACTTAAATTCTTTCCCTGCGCCGTATCCGTTGGTGATCATCTTGTTTTTAAGATCGATATCTTTCGGATAAAGGTCAAGCGGGGAAGCCGTCATTTCGTCCCACGTTACTTTCGTTCCCGTGTAGGCCGATTCGCGTCCCATGATGGCGGCCATGTTGGCTACGGCCGTTTCGGATGCCTGTTCAATCGGTTTTCCGCTGCGGATATGGTTGATCCAGTTGACATGCTCCAGCGTGTAGGGATCGGTTTGCTTGTAGTTAGCCTTTTCCGCCTCGCCGTCATATTTCCATACTACATTGCCTTTCAAATCTTTGATTACAGTGCCTCCGGTAGTAGACCATGAGCCTTTCGTTCCCTGCAGAAATTCGCTGACGTTGCTGACCGTTTCGTGTATCTGTCGGCACATGCTGTGAACATGAATGCCGTTTTCCATTTCGAAATCGATGCTGAAATTGTCGAACTGGTTGCCCGTGACGCGGCGCTGACGCGAGCCGAAGCCTACGGCGTTTTTCGGTTTCATCCCTGTGAACCACGTCAGTACATCCAGATTGTGTACGTGCTGTTCCACAATGTGGTCGCCCGACAGCCATATCCAGTTCACCCAGTCGCGGATCATCCATTCGCAGTCCGACCATCCGGGCTGACGGTCTTTGTACCACAGCATACCGCCGTTCCACCAAACCGTACCGCCGGTGATTTCGCCGATGGCGCCATCCATAATCAGCTTGTAGGATTCTACATAGCTGCGCTGGTGATGACGCTGCGTACCGGTTACCACGCACAGGTTCTTTGCCGCCGCCTGCTTGGCGGTAGCTACGAGGGTACGATAGCCTACGGGGTCTACACAAAGCGGCTTTTCCAGGAAAGAATGTTTTCCCTTTTCGGTCGCATACTGGAAATGAATCGGACGGAAATTGGGCGGCGTTGCTACGAGCACGACGTCCACACCGCTGTCAATCACCTGCTTGTAGGCGTCCAGTCCGGTGAAGCGCTTGTCTTCCGGGATGTCGATGTTCTTTTCTTTTTTCAACTTGCCGGCCAGGTCGTCCACACGGTCTTTGAACGTGTCGCCCAGGGCTGTAATGGTGATGCCGTTGGCTGCGTTCAAAAAGTTGATCGCTGCTCCCGATCCGCGTCCTCCGCAACCGATGATGCCGGCTTTCAGTTCCTTACCGTCTGTTGCAAAATCGACCAGATCAGGCACATAATATGTTCCCGGCTCTTTAAGAGGCACGTTAGCCGAAGCGTTGCCGCCTCCGCCACATGAAGTTAATACAGCGGCGCTTCCTGTACCCATAGCGCCCAATGCACCGGCCATTGCCGTGCTTTTCAAAAAAGTTCTTCTGTTAATACTTTCTTTTTTCATGATGCTTGAATTTTAAAAAATAAATTAATTGCTATTTTGATTGAATTGATTCGTTTGTTTCGCAGACAATCCTGAATCCAATGCCGCGTATGTCGGAATACCACCAGATACTTTTGGGCTGTTGCGGGTCGGTTTTCAGCCAGGTGTCGTGACGGCTGTAGTCGCGGGCTGCCACACGGACGTCGGCGGCGTCGGACGTGTAGTTTCCTCCGCGTACGACCCACTCTGTGCCTTCGGTAACCAGCGGGTTTGTCACGCTCTCGCCGTTTTTACCATACGCTTCAGGGTCGTATCTGTCTGCACAGTACTCCATTACGTTTCCAAGCATATTCTTCAGACCGAAGGGATTGGCTTTCATTGAGGCCGGTTCCTGCGTCTTGTTCTGGCTGTTTTTGGCATAAATGACGTAGGCGCTGATGCTGTCGGTTTTTGCGGCGAAGAACTTGCGCCAGAATCCCTGGTCGGAAAAGTCTTTCGGCTTTCCGGCGAAGAAGTAGGGTGTTTCCGTTCCGCCCCGCGCAGCATATTCCCATTCGGCTTCGGTCGGCAGGCGGTATTTCTTGCCTGTTTTTTTCGAGAGCCACTGGCAGAACGTCTCGGCAGCATAGTGCGTCATCGTGATGGCCGGGCGGTTGCCGAAGCCCCAACCCTGGTCGGGTAAGCCGAAGGGCGGCGTCGGGCCGGAGATGGCGTCCACATTCGGGTTGCTGTTGTTCGCGTAGACTTTTTCGGGCGGCGTGCGTCCTTCGCTCACGGTGTTGGCGTAGAAGGCCCAGAACTGATCCCACGTCGTTTCTGCTTCGGCCATAAAGAATGAACTGACGGTGACTTCGCGCACGGGCGACTCGTCGGGCTTGTGGAAGTCTTCTTTCTCCGTACTGCCCATGCGGAATGTGCCGCCCGGAACAGCTATCATATTGAATGATACCGATGAGCCGGGAATCTGCTCTGTGTAGTTGGCAAACGTCGTTACTTCGGTCGCTTTGTCGAAGATGATTCCCTGGCTGTTCGAATTTTCGCTCAGTCCGGGAATGCCTGTCATCTTGCCGTGTTTGTAGTTCGGGTTGTAATGTCCGGCGTCCAGATGGCAACTGATGCATTGCAGGTCTAACTTCTTCTCGTTGTCTTCGTAATAGAGATGGGCGGTGATTCCGTCGTCCGTAATGCCTGCGGGGAAAAGGTTTTGATGACATTCCTTGCACGATTCGTTCGGAATATATTTCACGGCATGTTCCAGTTCCGACTTCATTTCCCAGTCAAAATCAGCGCTGTCTTTGGTCAGATAAGCCCATACGTGCTTGATCCCCACACTTGTTTTGGCCATGTAGTGGTTTACTGTCTGATGCTTCGGCGGCAAATGGCAGTCTACGCAGTGTACTTTTACACCGCTGCCGTTGTTCACGTGTTCTGAAAGCAGCCAACTCTTTTCCACATGCGGATGTACGTGACACATCATGCACGATTCGTCCGTGGAAAAATAAACTGTTACCTGATACAAGGACGCGAATCCAATCGCGCCTATCAGGAACCCGGCTCCAAAGATAATCTTATTTCGCTTTTTCTTAGGTCTTTGCGTATAAGTATATGTATTATGCTGCATATATAATATATGTACGTTTCAAAATTCGGCAATAAAAGTACGCTTTTTTCGTCATTCCATGCTTTGTTTTGGCAGAAAAACACGAAAAATTAGTTTTTATTTATTACCGAACTGTTTTTTTTGTCCGGCGGGTCAGTCGATCCACGGTTGCCATTTCACATCGTTGTTCCATCCTGCCTGCACCATTGTTTCGATGAACTGCATGCCTCGGACGCCATCATACACGTTGGGGAAGTCCAGCATGTCACTGGAGGGCTGTTCACCGTAGCGTCCGGCCAGGACGGTGAGGGTGAAATTACGGTAGATGTTGGCAAAGGCTTCGATAAATCCTTCCGGGTGTCCGGCCGGAGTACGCACATCCCAAAGGGCTTCGGGGCCGAGGAAGGTGTTTCCGCCGATGTGAATCAGTTCTTCCGGCCGGCTGCTCCATTTGAGTATAAGCCTGTTGGGATCCATCTGATGCCATTCCAGTCCGCCTTTTTCGCCGTAGATGCGGATGCTGATGCTGTTGGCTTCGCCGACGGCGATTTGCGAGGCGGTCAGTACGCCTTTCAGTCCGCCGTCGTAGTGCAGGAAGGCGGCGCCGTCGTCGTCAATCGGACGTCCGGAGACGAAGGTGCTGAGTTCGGCGCATAGTTCGGTTACTTTCTGGCCGGTGATGTATTCGCTCAGATGCCACGCGTGCGTACCGATGTCTCCGATACAGCCGGCCTTGCCGGATTGTTTCGGGTTGGTGCGCCATCCGGCGTTGTTGCCGCTCTGCAGTTCGATGCGCTCGGAGAGCCATCCCTGCGGATATTCGACGTAGAGACGGCGCAGTTTGCCGAAGTCGCCTCTTGCAATGCGCGCCTTCATTTCCTTTACAGCCGGATAACCGGTGTAGACGTGTGTCAGCGCCAGCGTCAGTCCCGTTTCTTCTACTTTCTTTTGCAACGCTTTTGCTTCGTCGAGCGAGAAAGTCATCGGCTTGTCGAGTACGACGTGTATCCCTCTTTCGAGCGCCATCATTGCCGGTTCGAAATGCAGATGGTTGGGTGTGACGATGGTCACGAAGTCCATCCGTTCTGCTTCGGGCAATTGCATTTCGCGCTCGAACATCTCATGATATGTGGAATAAATCCTGTCGTCGGGCAACAGATACGCGCGTCCCGAACTTTTCGAGATTTCCGGGTTCGTACTGAAACATCCGCAAGTCAATTCCACATGATTCTCCATTAAGGCAGCCCGCAGGTGTATCGCACCGATAAAACCTGTACTTCCGCCGCCTATCATTCCCATTTTAAGCTTTTTGCTCCTCATGATACAAAATGTTTTAATAAGTTGATATTTTTTTGGGGCTAAAGTTACAGCCTTTTTTGAAAAGACAAAAATATTTCGATATAAAATATTTAAACTTGTTCAAAATTCAAGATTCGCGGGGTGTATTTGACTGTGTCGATTTTCAATTCAGATTGTTGCTTTTTATTTTTAGGCAAACGAAATAAACAGCATGTAACGGTTCGATTCCATGCCCCGCAGGGACACGGGAAGATTGCCACAGTTCACATCAACTAACCCCACATCAGTTTCATCCACACAAAGAGACAGATAAAAAGCAGTGCGGGGAGCATATTGATGATTTCGATCTGTTTTATTTTCAGCAGGATAAGGCTCAATCCGATGAGGATAATACCGCCTGTTACGGTTATTTCGTTGATGATTTCGGGCGGGATGTCCCTGCCCGCGACGGATACGGACAGCGTGATTCCACCCTGAAACAGCAGCACCAGCACGGACGAAAACAGTATGCCGATGCCCAGCGCCGAAGCCAGCATGATGGACGAAAAGAAATCCATGACGGATTTGGTGAGCAGCAGATCCGACGTCTTGCCGAACCCTTCCTCGATACAGCCGACGATCGTCATCGACCCCATGCAGAAAAGCAGAAAACCCGTCGTAAGCCCTTCGGTAAAACGGTCGTTCTTCGACCCGGTACGAGCTTTGATGTACTCGCCCAGGCGGTCGACCTTCTCGCTCAGCCTGAGCCTGACGCCCGCAAATCCGCCCAGCACGAGGCTCAGCACAACCAGCAGCGGCGACGAAATATCCAGCGACATTTTTACGCCCAGCAACAGCGTGAACAGGCCTACCGCCTGAAAATATATCGTCTCATACCTCTCCGGCAGAGCTTTTTTGACGAGTAGCCCGATGCTGCTGCCGACAACTATGGCGCCCGTATTAACCAGTGTTCCTATCATATCTATTTTTTTGAGGTGCAATGATAGCGAAAAATGCGCAGATAAAAAAACTTTTGTCATAATCGGGAATAATCGTAAAACTTTTTGTAGTTTTGCGCCCGTTATTGCTTATAATTGTATGCAAAATTATATAACCAATTGATATGAATGATAATAAAACGTTGAAAATCAAATTTTACAATGGGGAAAACATCCCGTTGGAACTGCACAAGGTGCGTGTCGTACAGAAACTGAATCTCGTCCCGATCGAACGGCGGCTGGAAGCGCTTTACGAAGGCGGGTTCAATACGTTCCGTCTCACGACGAACGACGTTTTTCTGGACATGCTGACAGACAGCGGCACCAATGCCATGAGCGACATGCAGGTATCGGCCATGATGCACGCCGACGACGCCTACGCAGGCTCGCAAAGTTTCGCCCGTCTGCACAAGGCTGTGGAAGACGTGCTGAAGAAGAAATATCTCCTGCCCGTCCATCAGGGGCGTGCGGCCGAAAACGTCATTGCCCTCGCATATATCAGAAAAAAGGGTGACCTGATCCCGACGAATTACCACTTTACGACTTTCCTGGCGCACGTCACGCAGTACGGCGGGCGCATCGTCGAACTGCTCTACGACGAAGCATACAATATCAGTTCGAGCCATCCCTTCAAGGGAAACATGAACGTGGAAAAGCTGGACGAAGTGATTCGCGAGACCGGAGCCGAAAACATCCCCTTCATCCGCATGGAAGCCTCGACCAACCTGATTGGCGGGCAACCGTTCTCCATACAAAACCTGCGCGAAGTGCGCCGGACGGCCGACAAATACGGCCTGCCCGTCGTGCTCGACGCAAGCCTCCTGGGCGAAAACGCCTACCTGGTCATTCAGCGCGAACCCGAGTTCAGGAACGCTTCCATGGCCGACGTGATTTCCACCATCACCGGCCTGTGCGACATTGTCTATTTCTCCGCCCGCAAGCTCAGTTCCTCGCGCGGCGGCGGCATCTGCACGAGCGAACTGTCCATCTACCGAAAGATGGAAACCCTGATACCGCTCTTCGAAGGATTCCTCACATACGGAGGCATCTCCGTACGCGAAATCGAGGCAATGGCCGTCGGCATGTACGAGACGCTCGACGAATCGATGATATGCCAAAGCCCGCAGTATATTGCCTATCTGGTAAACACGCTGACGGCTCACGGCGTGCCGATGGTGACGCCTCCCGGCGTGCTTGGAGCGCATGTCGACGCCATGCGCGTGTGCGAGCATATCCCGCAGTCGCAGTATCCCGCCGGATCGCTGGCAGCGGCTTTCTTCCTGATTTCGGGCATCAGAGGCATGGAACGCGGCTCCATCTCCAACCAGCGCGACGAGGAAGGAAACGAAACGTTTGCCGACATGGAACTCCTCCGGCTGGCCGTCCCGCGAAGGGTATTCACCCTCTCGCAAATCAAATACGTGATTGACCGCATGACGTGGCTCTACGAAAACCGCCAGCTGATAGGCGGGCTGAAGTTCGTATACGAGCCGCCCGTGCTCCGTTTCTTCATGGGAGGACTGGAACCCGTCTCGGACTGGCCGCAGAAACTGGTGGCGAAGTTCAAGGAAGATTTTGGGGACAGCCTTTGAGAACCCGAAGACCGGACTGCGTACGTTGTAAAATATTGCGCCCCAGCCTCATTCGAACGACAGATAAGGCTCCAGGCGGGCTTTGTCCGACTCGGTAAATTCTTTCAGGAGCTGGAGGTTTTCCCAGCCGGTAAGGCGTTTTTTCTGTTTGCGGAGGCGTTCGATGGCATTTGCCTGGCGATAGCTGATGTAAGGATGTCTGCGGAGCGAATCTGCCGGCAGCGTGTTGACCGGCAGTCGCCTGATGAGCGACGTGTCGAGCCTGAACCACGGGACAATATTGGTATATCTTTCTTCGTCGATGCCATATACCTCGCTCAACTGCTCGACGGAGTAGAACCCTCCCAGCAGGTTGCGAAACTTGACGATGCGATTTGAAAAGGCAGACCCTATCCCGGGGACTTTTTGCAGCGCGAGGGTATCTGCCATATTCAGTTCGACGGTAGAGCCTGCCGCGAGTTTGTTTGATTGCTTGCCTGGCGTCCTCGTAAGCCTTTCCACCCTTTCACGAACGGTTTCGCGTGGTTTTTTTTCAGCGGGCGGCGGCGGTTGCACGACGACGGCCACATCTGTCCGGACGGTATCCGGCAGTACGTCGGTCGCCGCACTTTCATCCTTTGCCGGAGGCTTGTTCGTCAAAAAAAACAGGACTCCGGACAGCGTAATCAGCACGAGTATCACAGCGAATGCCCGCCGCTCCCCCTTCGAAAAATATAAAAAATCATTCCATGACATGTGACTTGTTCTTTACCGGGCAGACCGTATTTTATCCCAAAGACATGATCCACTTCACCAGCCCGAGTTCGTTCAGGAAAATAAGCCCGATTGCGATGGGGGCGATATACTTGACAAAGAAATGATATCCGTTGAAGAAATAGAACACCAGCGTCCCTTTGTTGGTAAGTTCGGCCTTGAGGATTTTCCTGTCGATCCGGTTCCCGACGAAGATGCAAATCAGCATCCCTCCGAACGGCAGCATGATTTTGGCTGTGACGTAGTCCAGCAGGTCGAAGAAAGTAAGCCCGAAAAGCGTCGCCCCTTTCAGTGCGCCGAACGACAGAGAACTGAAGATACACAACACGGCGGCGCCCAGCGATACGTATAGCGTGGCGCGTTTGCGGGTGACGTGAAATTCTTCGTGGATATAGGCTGTAGCCACTTCATGCAGCGAAATAGTGGATGTCAGCGCCGCGACAGCCAGCAGGACATAAAAAATTATCGCCCAGACACTGCCTAACGGCAACTGTGCAAACACGTTCGGGAGGGTGATGAATACGAGTTCCGGTCCCGATGTAGGCGCGATGCCGAAATGGAAAACGGCGGGAAAAATCATGATTCCGCCCAGTATCGCGACCAGCGTATCGAGCAGAGTAACTTCCAGCGCCGTACGCTGTATGTTGATTGACGATTTGAAATAGGAGCTGTACGTAATCAGGCAGCCCATTCCTACGCTCAGCGAGAAGAAAGCCTGCCCCATCGCGTTGAGTACGACGGTCGAATTGATTTTGCTGAAATCGGGACGGAAAAGAAAGTTGATGCCTGCGCCTGCGCCTTCGAGCGTCAACGAACGGACGCACAGAGCCACCAGAATAACGAAAAGCAGCGGCATCAGAATCTTGGAGGCGCGTTCGATACCGTTTTTCACGCCCGACGTGACGATGAAATGGGTAAGGCAGATAAACAGGAACGTCCAGAGTATCGGCCGGAAGACGCTCGACGAAAAAGCGTCGAATTCGTTCTGGAAATCGACAGCCGTTTTGCCCTCATACGAAGTGAAGACCGAGTTGAATGCATAATCGAGCGCCCATCCCGAAATCACGTAGTAAAAGCCGAGAATCAGGAATGCCGCCAGCACGCCGTTGTAGCCGATTATCGACCATCCCGTGCCGGGCGCCAGCTTTTTGAAGGCGCCTGCCGCATTGCGTTTGGTATTCCGCCCGATGAAGAACTCTGTGACCATTACCGGCCAGCCGAGTAGCAGAATACACACCAGATAAATTAACAAAAACGCTGCTCCTCCGTTGGTTCCCAGCATATACGGAAACCGCCAGATATTACCCAATCCAACTGCGCAGCCTACAGTCGCCAGTAGCACGCCTATCCGGCTGCCAAATGTTGACCTTTGTTGATTCATTTTCTATTTTTCAATTAATAATTATTCCATCTTTCATACGCACGATGCGGTCGGTTTTCGTCGCCAGCCGTTCGTCGTGCGTGACAATCACAAACGTTTGCCCCATCTGATCGCGCAAGTCGAAAAACAGCGCATGGAGTTCGTCCTTGTTTTGCGTATCCAGGCTGCCCGACGGCTCGTCTGCCAGTATCACGGACGGGCGGTTGATCAGCGCCCGCGCCACCGCTACACGCTGCTTCTCGCCACCCGACAATGCCGACGGCTTGTGTTCCATCCTGTCGGACAGTCCCAGAAAATCCAGCAGTTCTCTGGCTTTCCTGCGGGCGGTCTCGGCTTTCACCTTTGCTATCCACGACGGAATCATCACGTTTTCCAGCGCGGTGAACTCGGGCAGCAACTGATGGAACTGAAACACAAAACCGATATGACGGTTGCGGAAATCCGCCACCTCTTTTTCTTTCAGGCGGAAGGGGTCGACGCCGCCGATTTCCAACCTGCCGCCGTCCGGACGGTCTAAAGTGCCGATGATCTGCAACAAAGTAGTCTTTCCCGCTCCGCTCGGACCAACTATCGATACAATCTCGCGCATGCCGACACTCAGATCAATTCCTTTCAGTATCTGTAAATTATCAAAACTTTTCGTTATTCCTGACGCTTTTATCATATCCCAAATCGTTCTTTTTGGCTGACGAAAGTATACATTTTTTTACCATCCACAAAGAAAAAAGAAATAATTCGTTCTCAAAATCGAAAAAAATTATCATCTTTGTCTTTTAAAACAAATTCTTCTTTTGGTGGAAGACGATAAAGATATACTTATAATAGCGGATAATCAACCTGTTACAAGGTTCGGCGCTATTTTGCTCTGGAATAAGACCATTCCGGGAGGAGAAGTTTTTACTGCCGAAAACAAGGCGGAGATGATTCGGCTGTTGATCCGGTATCCGAACGCCATTATTATGATAGACTACGGGCTTTTCGACCTGTCCGGTCCGGACAATCTGTTTATCATCAGTTTGCGCTTTCCGCATACGCGGTGGATTTTCTTCGGCGACGACCTGAGCGATAACTTTTTGCGCCGCATCGTACCGGATCGGCGTTTCAGCGTAGTGATGAAAGATGCACCCGTTGAGGAAATCGAGCAGGCGTTCAGGCTGGCCGTCCTGCGGAAACCCTACATCTGCGAACGGGTACGAATCCATCTGAAATCGAAAATAAAAAAGGATGAAAACGAACGTCTAACCTCCACCGAGCGCGAAATACTCAAGTCGATAGCGCAAGGCAAAACAAGCCAGATGATTGCAGACGAGCGCAGTCTCAGTATCCATACGATTGCGACGCACCGGAAAAATATTTTTCGCAAAATCGGCGTCAATAATGTACTCGAAGCCTCCCGCTACGCGGCCAGGGCAGGCGTTATTGATGTGGGGAATTATTATATTTGAATTTTCAACAACAACAATTTAACAAAAGCTGTGTCAAATAAAGTCAATACGCCGCTGATGCGGCAATATTACGAAATCAAGGACAAACATCCCGATGCGATCCTGCTGTTTCGGGTAGGCGATTTTTATGAGATGTATGATCAGGATGCCGTGACGGGTTCCGCCATCCTGGGTATAGTGCAAACCAAACGTTCCAACGGCATGGCGCTGGACGTTGAGATGGCCGGATTTCCGCATCATGCACTGGATACGTACCTTCCCAAATTGGTGCGTGCAGGTAGACGTGTGGCAATCTGCGAACAACTGGAAGACCCCAAAATGACGAAGAAGATAGTCAAGCGCGGCGTGACGGAACTGGTTACGCCGGGCGTTGCCATCAGCGATAGCATTCTTGTGCACAAGGAAAATAACTTCCTTGCCGCCGTCCATTTCTCGAAAAACGCCTGCGGGATAGCGTTCCTCGACATCTCGACGGGCGAATTTATGGCTTCCGAAGGCTCGATGGATGATGCCGACAAACTGCTGAACAGTTTTATTCCCAAGGAGGTGCTGATCCGGCGCGACATGCGCAAGCGTTTCGACGAGACGTTCGGGTATCGCACAAGCATCTTCGGAATGGAAGACTGGGCTTTCACGACCGAAACAGCCGGCGAACGGCTGCTCAAGCATTTCGAGACGAGTAGCCTTAAGGGCTTTGGATTTAACGATATGAATCTGGGCATTGTCGCGGCGGGCGTCATCCTGACTTATCTCGATCTGACGCATCACACGCAAATCGCGCATATCACGGCGCTCAGGCGCATCGAAGACGATTGCTTCGTACGGCTCGACAAGTTTACCGTCAAAAACCTGGAACTCGTACAGCTTATCAACGAAAACGGGAAAACGCTTGTCGACGTGCTGGATAAAACTTCGTCTCCGATGGGAGTGCGCCTGCTGAAGAGGTGGATTCTCTTTCCGCTGACGGATATTCCGTCCATCAGGAAACGACAGCAGGTGGTGACCTGTTTCCTGCAAAACGCCGAGCTGAGCGCGCAACTGGACGGCTTCATCAGTGAGACGGGCGATTTGGAACGGCTCATATCCAAAGTGTCGACAGGCAGGATTTCGCCGCGCGAGGCGATGCAGCTGAAAACGGCGCTGCAGGCCATCGCGCCCGTCCGCACGCTTTGCATGGAAAGCGGCGAGCAGGAACTGCAACTGATAGGCGAGAAGTTAGACCCGTGTGCCGCTCTCCACAGCCGCATCGAAAAGGTCATCGTGCCCAATCCGCCCGCACTCATCAACAAGGGAGGCGTCATTGCCAAAGGCGTCCATCCCGAACTGGACAACCTGCGCAACCTCTCCTTTTCGGGGAAAGACCACCTGATGCAAATACAGAAAAGCGAAAGCGAACGCACCGGTATCCCCAGCCTGCGGATTTCGTACAACAGCGTCTTCGGATACTACATCGAAGTGCGCAACACACACAGAGACAAGATTCCTCCCGACTGGATACGCAAACAGACTCTGACGCAGGCCGAACGGTATATCACGGAAGAACTGAAAGAGTACGAAGAGAAAATCCTGACGGCCGAAGACACGATAATCAACCTGGAGATGCAGATATTCAACGATCTGATTGTCGAAATGGCAAAATACGTACGCCCCATCCAGCAAAATGCGCAGATGATTGCGCAGCTGGACTGCCTGCTTTCGTTCGCCAAGGTGGCTTTGAGCAACCGCTATACATGTCCGGAGATAGACGATTCGGAAGCGATCGACATCAAGGAAGGACGCCATCCCGTCATCGAATGTCAGCTGCCGCCCGAATCGCCCTACATCGCCAACGACATCTGTCTCGACAGACGCAAGCAACAGATACTGGTTATCACAGGGCCGAATATGGCCGGCAAGTCGGCGCTGCTCCGGCAGACGGCGCTGATCACGCTGATGGCGCAGACGGGCAGTTTCGTCCCGGCCAAAAGTGCTCGTATCGGACTGGTTGACAAGATTTTTACTCGGGTAGGGGCTTCCGACAATATCTCCATAGGCGAATCGACCTTCATGGTCGAGATGAACGAAGCCGCAGGTATCCTCAACAACATCTCGTCGCGCAGCCTGATACTCTTCGACGAGCTTGGCCGCGGGACGAGTACCTACGACGGCATTTCCATCGCATGGGCAATCATCGAATATATCCACGAACACCCGACGGCTCCCGCACGTACCCTCTTCGCCACTCATTACCACGAGTTGAACGAGATGGCGCGTTCGTTCAAGCGCGTCTACAACTTCAACGTAAGCGTGAAGGAGGCGGGAAACAAAGTCATCCTCCTGCGCAAACTCGTGCCGGGCGGAAGTGAACACAGCTTCGGTATCCACGTCGCCAAAATGGCCGGTATGCCCAAAAGCATCGTGAAACGCGCCGGCGAGATTCTTGCTCAACTCGAAAGCGACAGCCGTCAAACGGGCATCAAAAGTAAACCCGTCAGGCAGATTGCATCGGGCGGCGAAGGTTATCAGTTGAGCTTCTTTCAACTGGACGACCCTGTGCTCGGCCGCGTGCGCGACGAAATCGTCAATATAGACATGAACAACCTCACCCCGCTGGAGGCGCTGAACAAACTCTGCGAGATAAAAAAGATTATAACAGGGAGATGATTCAAGATTCAAAATTCAAAATTCAGGATTTATGGGCTAAATCTTTTTTTTGTTCGGTAAACAAATTTCGTTCGGTAATTTTATGTTTATGTTACGATGGAATTTGAATCATGCCGCACACGGCATAAAACCTGCAGGAACGTTTTTTAATACTCCGGTTATGCAGCGTTTTCCGGAAGATATATATCTATATTGCAGTATGAATAAACTATTATTATGATGAAAAAAGTCCTGGCGGCAATTTCTGCCATTCTGCTTTTCGGCTCGTTATCTCCGCCTTACGGCGAGGCGTATTATTCGCCCGTTTTTATGGAAAGGGCCGAACTGGAACATTCCGTCTTTTACAGGCGCGGCGAACGCAAACTGCTCAATCCCGGAAAGATTTACTACCGCCCGCCATACATCTTTATCAACGAACGTTACAAAGGTGTCCACGTGATTGACAACAGCGACCCCGCGAATCCCGTGCACGAAGGGTTTATCGTCACACCGGGATGTATCGACATGGCGATGAAGGGCGACGTGCTGTATGTCGACAACGCCGTCGATCTGGTTGCATTCGATTTCGCGACAAAGCAGGTGACCGAACGCATCAGGAATGTCCTGCCCGAACCGGCCTCTCCCGATAAAACCGTATTTTACGGCAACAGAAAAGGAAAAGACCTCATCCTCGTGGGATGGGAGAAAACGAACGTATCTAATTTGAGATGACAATGAAAAGAAGACAGCTAAATCACATTGCGTGCATATTGTCGGCGGTCGCCGGCGCAGTCGCGTTTTTTGCCTGTGCGGAATCATCGGATTATTTCGTTTCATCCCCCGCGTCGGAAGTCGGACAGGGCGGCTCGATGGCGCGTTTCACCATAAACGGCAACCATCTCTACACGGTGGACAACTCCAAACTGCATGTGTTCGACATCTCCAGGCCGGACAATCCGGTCTATCTGCCGCAGAAAGTGCAGTATATGGAGGCAGGCATCGAAACGGTTTTCTCGATGGACACGCTTTTGTTCATCGGCTCGCAGACCGGCATGTATATATATAATGTAACGCGCGACGGTTTTCCGCAGCAAATCGCATACGAGCCGCATATCACTGCCTGCGATCCGGTCGTCGCTTCGGGCTGTCATGCGTACGTGACGCTCAACTCCGAAAACGTATGGTGTGGACGCGCCTCCAACGAATTGCGCGTGTACGACATCTCCGACCCCTACAACCCCGAACTCGTGCATACGGAGAGAGGATTCATGCATCCGCGCGGTCTGGGCATCGACGGCAGCCGGCTGTTTGTGTGCGACGACGGACTGCGTATCTTCGACGTCTCCAACCCTGCACGCCCGCGCTGGATCGACGATTTGACGCATCTCCCCGATGCGCAGGGAATCGACGCGTATGACGTCATCCCTCTCAACGGGACACTGCTGCTTACGGGTGCCGACGGACTGTATCAGTTCGATTACCGTGGCGAAAAACTCGTGTTTTTAAGTAAAATAGAAGTTTTATCTGAAAAATAAATTCATTATGAAACACAGAATCTTTTTCTACTGTCTGTTGATTTCCTGCGCTGCAACGTTCGCATGTGCGACGGCGCAGGATGTGCACAACGACATCTTTTACAGGAATAATATCAGCGTGCAACCGCTGTACGTCTTCAACCAGGGTGTGCGCATCGACTACGAACGGCAGCTGCACAATCCGTATCACTGGCTGCAGGTCAGTACAAAAGGTTATTTTATGAATGACAAGTACGACCAGGGCCTGATGACGCTCCTCTTCGACGACGACCGCATCGAGAAACTGAAAGGCGCAGGCGCCGAATTGAACTACAAATACTTTTTCCTGAAAAAAAGAATCCTCTACGTATCGGCAGGCGTTTCCTACAGTTATTTTCACACGCAGCAGTACGACTCGTATTTCACCGATTTCCATGAAGATGGCCTGACTTTCTACCGGTCGGAATATTCGATGCAGACACAGGAGTTTAACAAGATGGGATTCAATACCTGTTTCGGCGTGCAATCGTCGCCCCGCAAACGGTTTTTCGTCGACGGCTATGTGGGATTTGGCTACAGCCACAGTTTCTACGACAAAAACAAATACTATCCCGATACCGACAATATAAACGGACTGAGTTATAGCGGCCCGACGTTTACGACAGGGCTGCGTATCGGGATACGGTTCTGATTCAAACGAAAGTCGGGATTCAAGATTTAATTCGGGTAAAACGAATGCGGAAGTCGGGGAAAGCGTTTTTATATGGCGGTTTGGGCGTATTGTTCATCGCGTTTGCCGTTAAATGGACGGGGATGTCGGAATGTGTTTTCCGGATATTGCTCGGCACTGCCATTGCATTGAAAGCCGTTTTCCTGGTTTACGTATTCCGGGCGAAAGGTTTCAGACCGGGATTGTGGCTCTATCTCATCCTGTCGGGTGTTGCCATGATTTTGGTCTCCATGCTTTTCAGGACGGCGTTCCCTGTACCGGCGCTGTCCGGGATACTTTTCTACGGCGCAATCGCGCTGAAAGTGACCGGACTGATTCTGATGCTGTTTTCAAAAAGAAAGTGATGGTCCTGTCCGAACGGCAAAAAAAGAGAAAGCGCTTTAAAAGCCTCCTGACTTCGACACTTTTCCGACGCGTATTTTATAATAATTTATAAATCAACAGTTTATTCAAAAACTATATATGAAATAAAGTTGATGTTTGAAGGTACAGTTTCTATGAATTGCAAAAAATAAATGTCCGAAAGGTCCGTATTATTATTTTCCAAGCGCTCCGATTGATACAACATTTACTCCGT
>JAISXP010000002.1 GCA_031270465.1 Tannerella sp.
TGGATTGAACCCGGCGTAGCCGTCTTTCCCTGGTGGGGGAATTTCATGGCAAACACCTATATGGATACGCTGAAAAGCTATGTGGACCTGGCGGCTGAAATGAATTGGCAATGGATTGAATTTGACGTGTCTTTAATAGGCAGTCCTTTCAGATCCTCCAAAGAATGGGAAACCACACCCTGGCTGAAAGAGTTTACGGATTATGCCCGGAGCAAAGGCGTCAACGTTTACGGATGGGATGATAGGAAAGAACTGAAAACGAAGGAACAGCGCGACTATATCTATGGCAGATATCGCGATTTGGGCATCAAAGGCATCAAGATAGATTACATCAACAGCGACCGTTTGGATGCCATGCGATTTCGGGAAATCGCCATGAAAGAGGCCGCCGATTACGGGCTTCTGGTGAGTTTTCACGGAGAGACGGCGCCCCGCGGCCAGCGCCGGAAATATCCGAATCTGATGACATGCGAGGGAGTAAAGGGCGCTGAATATTATACGCCGATTGCGTCCGGTCAAGGTCCGAATCCCGAATATAATTGCACGCTGCCTTTCACCCGAAACGTTGTCGGACCGATGGATTATACGCCGGTGACATTTACCGTCCGCAAAGAGAATCCCCGCATCACTACGTATGCACACGAACTGGCGCTGCCGTTCATTTTTGAATCGGGCTGGATGGTAATGGCCGACCGACCGGAGGCCTATCTGCAATCGCCGGCAAAGGAACTGTTGAAAAAAGTCAAGGCGACCTGGGAGGAGACCGTTTTCATTGACGGTTATCCCGGCGAATTTGTCTGTCTGGCACGCCGACACGGAAATGCCTGGTATGTGGGCGCCATTAACGCCGGAACGGAACGGGTGTTACGTGTGAAGCTGGATTTCCTGAAAGAAGGCGCCTATACGTTCGACGTGTATGAAGATGCGCCCGAATCACCCTTGCACAACGTGCATAGCCGTGAAGTAACGGCCTCTGCCGGAGACGAATTACTTGTAAAACTGATACCGAACGGAGGTTTTTGCGCCATCATCGAATAATAAATAATTAATTAATATAAAATGACAAGAAATCATGAATAAAAAAGGGTACATTTTTATGCTAAAGTCTTTGCTGTTATTTTTAATAGCTTTCCCGCTTTTCGCGCAGGTTGAAGTGGTACGGGACAAAAAAACGAAACAGCCTTCCGTCAGGATTGAACCGCTGAAACCTGCGACAGAGCAGTTCGAACCATTTGTCTGGAAGTCGGAAACGCCTGCCGACTGTCCGTTTACGCAGTCGAAAGCGTACAGTCAGGTAAAATTTTTGGGCATCAAAAGCGGCTTTCATTTTGCCGACACATGGTATCCGACCTGGGGCGACGACGATTTGCAGTATTCGCCCTACACCGACGGCGTATGCTGGCGATTAGACGGCAGCTCGGAGAGAAGCTGGAGTTATGGAGAAACGGCTACCACAGGCCATGCGGTGATTGAAGGCGACGACCCTTTGAATCCGGTCATTTACAGTCTGGGATTACAGGTAGCCTCGTCGAAACCCTACGAAGGACGGTATCCCTGCGGTAGCCTGATGTACAACGGCGTATGGTACTACGGGACGTACTGTCTCGGACCTGCGGGAGTGGCAAAGTACGGCGATATGGTATATAACTGGCCCTGGCTGGGGCCTTTTGTAGGATTCAGAGTATCGACCGACAAAGGACGTTCGTGGCAAAACTGCCCGCATACGCCCGAAAAGGCTTTGTTCGGTGAAAGCGGATGGAACGGTTATCCCGTGAAAATAGGCTCTCCGCATTTTGTCGATTTCGGCAAAAACATGGAACATTCTCCCGACGGCAAAGCGTACATGGTTGCCCACGGAGCCGACATCAACGACCCCAAACCCCGTTTCTGGAATGCAAGTTGGATTACGGGTGATCACGTATATCTGCTTCGGGTGACGCCTTCGGTCGAAAACATCAACGACGCCTCAAAGTGGGAATTTTATGCCGGAAAGGACGCCGCCGGAAATGCCCTGTGGACAAATGACTTTTCGAAAATCAAACCTCTGCTGGAGTGGAACAACAACATGGGCTGTGTGAACGTCACTTACAACGCCGCCATCAAAAAATATCTGATGTGCGTTACCGACGGCGGAAACACTTGTGCCAAAATGAATACCTACATCCTGGAATCCGATTCGCTGACCGGTGAATGGAAACTCGTCACTTACCTGAAAGATTTTGGAGAACAGGCTTATTTTGTCAATATCCCTTCGAAATATATCAGCCGGGATGGAGAAACTATGTGGTTATGGTATTCGGGCAACTACGCCAGAAACTGGAACGGAGCGGAAATAAAAGTCAATCCTCCGGGCAGTCATTACGGACTGGTGATGCAGAAAGTTCAGATTTTGAAATAGAAAACGAATTCTGGGTATGCAAATCAAAAGAAGAAAACAATTTTTTGTCCCGGCACATCATTAAAAATAAGCGGAGTAAAAAAATCCGACAAAACAGTAATAAATGCAAAATAAGAAGTATCCCTGTCACATGATTTTGCCTTTGGATTGTCTATTATTCCGGAACATGAATAAACAGAGTTACATAAAAGTCACGGATGAATTTTAGCAGAATGAACCGAAGAGATTTTATCGCAAGAAGCCTGTATGCCGCAGGCGGTTGTGCTGTTCTGTCGCCAATTGGTGCAGCGGAACGAATGATGACGGCTACCGGAAGGCGGGACGGCGACGGTTTCGCCCTTTTCCGTAATCCCGACAACATTTACCGCCCGTTTGTCCGCTGGTGGTGGAACGGAAACAAGGTGCAGCCCGCCGAACTGATACGCGAATTGCGCCTGCTGAAAGAGGCAGGCATTGGCGGCGTGGAGATCAACCCCGTCAAGTTTCCCGAATATACCGACGACCTGGGCGTTGAATCCCTGCAATGGCTCAGCGACGAATGGATCGACGCGCTGAAGGTAACGTTCGACGAGGCTAAAAGGCTGGACATGACCTGCGACCTGATTGTAGGCTCAGGATGGCCTTTTGGCGGCGAATTTCTGAACAACGAGGAACGCGGACAAATCGTGGTTATCGGCGTGAAAAAACTCGAGGGCCCTATGGTGTATGAAACCTCCGTCTTCAACCTGCTGAAAGAAGCCGACCCGCGCATCAGCGAGTCTTACAGCGGACGCACTCCTCACCTACTCTCGCTTCGCCTTGCGCCCGATCCGATCGGCAGCATAGAAGAAGAAACCGACCTGTCGGACTTGCTGAAAGAGAAGCGCGAGACGATGCAAATCGATATTCCCAAAGGGAAACACGTCCTTTATTCGCTGGTCAGGATCGACGCTTTCGGCGGGGTCATCAACGGTGCGCCCGGCGCCAACGGCCCCACGCTAAACCATTTCGACAAAGGCGCGGTGATGAAATACCTGACCCACATGTCGGGCGCTATCGAACGACGCATCGGGCGGGTTTCGGGCTACATCCGCGCGTTTTTCACCGACAGCATGGAACTCGAAGGCTCTAACTGGACAAGCGACATGGCAGAGGCTTTTATCGAACGCCGCGGATACGACGTTATGCCCTTTCTCCCCTACCTTATGTTTAAGACGGAGGGCATGGGCAACGTGTCGGACTACAACTACGGCGCAGGCATGCTGCCCGAATTTCGCGAAATGATCGAGCGGATGCGCTTCGACATGGAAACCACAAAAGCCGAACTGCTGCTGGAACGTTTCACCAACACTTGCGTCGAATGGTGCCACGGGCTGAACGTCCAATCCCGCGCACAAGCCTACGGACGCGGATTCTTCCCGCTCGAAACAAGCATGGCGCACGACATTCCCGAAGGCGAATCCTGGACGACCAACTATCTCCAGCACCGCATCGGCGAAGAAATGTCGAACGAAGACTACCGCCGCGGACGCGCCTATACGATGGTCAACAAATACGTCTCCTCAGCCGCGCACCTGGCCGGCCGGCGGGTGATCAG
>JAISXP010000036.1 GCA_031270465.1 Tannerella sp.
CGCTGATACGGCAAACCGCATCGCAGGCCGACCATCCCGACGCAGAACAGGGCTACGGTATCCCCGACATGTACAAGGCTTATCAGAAAGAATTGAATGCTGCTGTTCAATGACATGGCAGACAGTGACAGCCCGATGACGCTGTCCGAACTGAACGAACGGATAAGGCTTGCCATCCATGCATCGTTTTACGAAACATACTGGGTGCGCGCCGAAACGAGCGACGTGCGCATAAACTCTTCGTCAGGACACTGCTATCTGGAATTTGTCGAAAAGGACGAACTGACCGGGCAAATCGTGGCCAAGGCGCGCGGAACAGTCTGGGCGCGCACATTTCATACGTTGAGACCTTATTTCGAAAACGTCACGGGACAAACTTTCGGCTCTGGCTTGAAAGTGATGGCGAACGTCTCAATCGAATTTCACAAACTGTATGGATACAGCCTGACCGTCCATGACATAGACCCTTCGTTTACGCTGGGCGACCTGGTCAGGAAAAAGCAGGAAATCATCCTCCGCCTGAAGGAAGAGGGCGTTTTCGACCTGAACAGGGAACTCGCTCTCCCCGACCTGCCGCAATGCATCGCGGTAATCACTTCGCCTGAGGCCGCAGGATACGGGGACTTTGTAAACCAGTTGCTTCATAACCCGGCAGGTTATGCCTTTTACCCGAAACTGTTTCCCGCCGTCATGCAGGGCGAAAAGACGGAAGAATCGGTGATTGCGGCGCTGGACCGCATATCGCAACATGCCGATTTGTTTGATGCGGTTGTGATCATTCGCGGCGGCGGCTCGGCGTCCGACTTGTACTGTTTCGACTCCTATCTGCTGGCGGCACACTGCGCACAGTTTCCCCTGCCGGTGATCACGGGCATCGGTCACGAACGCGACGACTCCATCGTCGATATGGTGGCGCACACGCGGATGAAAACACCGACAGCCGTCGCCGCTTTCCTCATCGACAGGATGGACGGACAGACCGGCTTGCTGAACGACCTGCACCAAGCCGTCTGCACCGGTACAACCAATATACTGGCCGTGTACGAAACGGACTTGAAACTGCTTGCAGCACGGTTTCCCGCATCGGTCTCTTTCCTGATAGGACGAAGCAGGACGCGGCTGCTGACACTGAGCAGCCAGCTGTCCGTCACACATCTGCCGATAATGGAACAGCAGTCGCTCCTGACCGGGACTAAACTGCGTCTGCAAAGCCTGTCCGACCTGCTCTTCAAAAATAAAAGTGGGGAACTGGATATGGACGGACAGTTCCTTAAATTCGTATCTCCCAACTACATCCTCGCACGAGGCTATTCGCTGACGCTGAAAGACGGAAAGATTGTCAAGCGTGCGGCCGGACTTGCAGCGGGCGATGCCGTCATCCTGCGCTATGCCGACGGCGAACGCGAAGCTGTGGTTCAATAACTCAAAAAAAACAGTAACATATCATATACAAAGTCATGGAAGAAAAAGAATCATACAGCGAATCCATCACGAAACTTCATGCGATTCTGGCGGATATTGAGCAGGGCGAACTGGACATCGACGAGCTTTTGAAAAAAGTGGAAGAAGCAAACCGCCTGATCCGGCAATGCAAAGAAAAACTGTTCAGGGCAAGCGACGAGGTGAAAAAGATACTGGAGGAATTGCAGTGAAGCGAGGCGTCATCCTTGTGGCGGGCGGTCAGGGGTTGCGCATGGGTGGCGATTTGCTCAAACAGTTTATCCCCATCTGCGGCAAACCCGTGCTGATGCATACCCTGGCGGTGTTTCACCGGTGGGACTGCCAAGTCATGCCGGTCGTTGTCCTTCCGGAGGCACATTGGGCGTACTGGGAGATGCTGTGCCGCGAATTGAACTTCCGCATACCGCATCAGGTCGTGGCCGGTGGCGCGACACGTTTTCACTCGGTGCTCAACGCGCTGCCCTGCGTGTCGGATTGCGACGTAGCAGGCATTCACGATGGCGTGCGTCCGCTTGTAACGCCCGAAGTGATCGAGGCATGTTTTGTCGAGGCAGCCGTACGTGGCGCAGCAGTTCCGGTGATTCCGCTGACGGAGTCCATCCGCCGGCGCGACGATGCAGGCAGTCATGCCGTAGACCGCACCGAATACTGCATTGTGCAGACACCACAGGTCTTTCGCTGCGACTGGCTTGCCGAAGCATACCGCCAGCCTTATACGCCCCGGTTTACGGACGACGCTTCGGTGATAGAAGCCTCCGGGAAAAGCGTATGCCTGGTATCCGGCAATCAGGAGAATATAAAGATTACAACGCCCGCAGACCTTTTGATTGCGGAGAAGATACTTGCCGAAATGGGGTAATGAGATTTCTGAACTTGATGACATTGGGTTCGACCCCACGTACGTCACGCAGGTAGAACCTTGTCCGAACGATAAAACTTTTGAATTTTTGAATCTTGATTCATACCGTACCCAGCAGTATATACGCCCTGAACCGTGTTTCCGGCATGACGGGGCAGAGGGAAAAATATCCGGAACGGATTCTGCCGTCGACGATTTGCAGCGGATGCCGTTTCTTCATTTGCTGATGTGTGCGGAAAGCCTCGCCGGCCGGTTGGCAGGCAACGACAAACCTGCCCTGTGCCGACGGATGTATCAGTCTGTTGCTTAGCTGCAGGCAGACATGTCCCATCGTGCGTCGCAGGTTGAGTTCGATAAAGGGATGAATCCCGAAAGAGGCGCCTTTTCGATATATCAGCATGTCCACGCCCAGAAAACCTTTGTAGACCGTACCGATTTTCCCGGTCAGCACGTTTCGGACGGCTTCCCGCACCCTGTCAAGGTCGGTTTCTGACACGTATTCTTCCAGACGTTTCGCGAGCCGTTCGCTGCTGCCCAGTAAATTGCCGCCATAAGCGCCGTCGGCCGACGTATCGAAGACCGACAGACCTCTGAAAATCACCTCCCCGTCGCTGCCGGATTCAAATTCCATCGCGAAATCGCACACCTTGTCCATCGCCGTTTCGATGCTGACCGAATGTTGTTTTTTGAGCGCGCCGTCGATCCGTCGATGCGTCTGTTCGTCCCATTTTTTGCTGCGGATCCAGTACACGCCTCTTCCCGAACAGGAATAGGGCGTTTTGACGATGCAGGGTAGGGGATGCGTTTCCACGTATTTCCGTATGCCGTTTATGTCCGAAAAGATTTGGGGCGAAGGGATTTCTTCTGCAGGCGGCGACAGTTCCTTCAGGCATTCGACGGCCGTATGCCGATGGGTCAGACGTGCGAGCGCCTCGTCCCACCGGGGAACGGAAAGCGACGGCAGATGTTGCCGAAGCGTCTCGAAAAGTCGGATGCTCTGCGGCGAAAACCCCCAGGGCGCGGCCTGCAACGGCGCGGAATGTGCCGGCAGTTCAGAGTTTTCGGCGAACGAAAGGGGATGTATCGACGGACGTATTTCGTGTGGAAGGGCGGATATGAAACGGGAGGCATCGTCCGCGCGGTCGACAAGCACGTAATCACCCTCCTTACCGTACCACACGGGCAGGAGGGACAGGTCAGCCATCATTTTTCGTACGGTCGCAGTCGGGGTATAACGTGCATTCCCCGAATGGATTGCCGTTTCGTGTCCCGGATTGAAATAATGGATGTCAGGCGTCGATATTTTCGTCAATAGCGTCTATTTTTTTTACTATCAATGCCATATCTTCTTTTAACCGTTCGATTTTGTGTTCCGTTTCTTTCAGCAGGTTGCTGCCGCCCTTTGAGGAGACATTGAGGAAGCCGACGTTGTTTTCGTATGTATGCAGTTCGTTTTTTATTCTTTCATACGTCCTCATCAGTTTGTCGCGTTCGCTGTGCAGCCGGCCTTTGTCCCTGTTTTCGGCTATTTCCGTACGGAACTGTTGTATGCGCCGGTCAATCTGCGCCACATTCAGGCGATCGTACTGTCTGTTTATGGCTTCGCGCCAGGCTTTGTATATCTTGTCTTTTTCCTTGAAAGGCACATGTCCGATCGTGTTCCATTCGGCAATAAGCAGTTTCAGTTGCAACAGAGCTTCTTCCGTCGAGAGTTTTTCGTCGATCGAATTGATCTTTTTAATCAGCAGTCGCTTGGTTTCGAGGCTGACGACTTCTTCCGACTTGTTCGAAGACAGCGTCTTGTTTTTCTGTTCGAAGAAATAGTCACACGCCGAGATGAACTGTTTCCATATCGAATCGGAATGTTTGCGCGCTACAGGCCCGATGCTTCGCCATTCGTGTTGAAGATCGACTAACTTTTTGCTCGTTTCTTTCCACTCGGTGCTGTTTTTCAGCGCTTCGACTTTTGCTACCAGTTCGCGTTTCAATTGCAGGTTTTTTTCCAGTTCCTTCTTGACGGATTTGTAGAATACGCCTTTTTTTTCGAAATAGGCGTCACAGGTTTTGCGAAAACGGTCGAAGACTTTCGTATTGTGCTTCTTTGTGGCAAAACCGATGGTGCGCCATTCTTTTTGCAGTTCGATGACTTCCTGCGTCTGTTTATCCCAATCCTTGAACGTTTTTAACGAGTCAAAGTCAATGGATTCTATTTTCTCGCAGATGGCTATTTTTTTCTTCAGGTTTTCTTCTTCTCCGGATTTCAACATCTCGAAATGCTCCTGATGCTTTTTGTTGATTGCGGTCGACGCCTCCTTGAAGCGTGCCCACAAAGCTTCGCGATGTTCTCTTGCCACAGGTCCTATTTCGCGCCACTGCTGGAACAGTTTCTGCAACTGATGATAGGCCGAGACGGCATCGGGTTCGTCCGCCAGTTTTTCTATCGCTTCGCAGAGCGCCGTTTTCATTTCAAGATTTTTCTTGAAATCGTAGTCGCGAAATTCGTTATTGATTTTTATCAGGTCGTAAAAATGCTCATTCTGAAGCTGATATCTGCGCCACAAATCTCTGACATGTTCCTGCGGAACGGGATCGTATTCTTTCCATTTCTGCTGTATTTCCTTAAATTCGTTGTAGCGTTTATTGAAATCGTCCTGACTTTCGATCAACGCCTGCAGGCGGTCTATCAATTGCAGTTTACGGATGTAGTTATCTTCTTTCTGCTTTTCTTCCTTTTCGTACAAAACAGCCTTTTTCTGTTTATATTCGGCGCAGAGGTCTTTGAACTGTTGCCCGGTTTCATCTTCGGGCGATTCGAAATCAGCTTCATCGCCTCCGTTATCCACAAATATTTTTTTCAGTTCGTCGTTTTCGGCCTTTATGATTCGGTAGTATGTCTGCTTGAGTTTCTCGACCTGTTCGCGGGAAGTCCGTTCAACATCCTTATTGATTTCAATCAGTTTGTTGATGATTTCCTGCTTGTTGAACATCCCGATGGCTCCCACCTCGATTGCTTCCTGCAAGTCTCCGCAGAAATTATCGGGCGACGCGGGAAGTTCCTGCATAACAGGCTCTGCCGCCGGAAGAGACGTTGCATCTTCGGCGGAAACCGTGTCGTTCTCCACTTCGGTTTCCTGAATTTCGGATTCGGCAACCGTTTCTTCCTGTTCTTCCTCGCCTGTATCCTGCGGGAGAGAGTGTGTTTCCTCCGTTGAAACTTCCTCCTGTGCGTTAGCTTCAATTACTGTTTCGGCCGTTTCTTCCTGACGTTTCTCCGAAGTCTGAGTGTCCTCTGCCTGAACGGTTTCCTTTATTTCACCGATTTCGTTGGGCAGATTAGTTTCTTGTTCCATCATAATCTATTACATTAACATGAGGGCTCTATTTTCCCCATGAAGGCACAAAGTAAGCAATTATTTTGGACTTGTGCTCATTTTTTTTTAAAAATCTTCTTTTTTGTGCGCGAAAAAGATGTTTACTGTGCCAGCGACATGCGCAAACTGACGCCGTAATTGGAGTTGGAAGTGGGATATGATGCGCTTGAAACCAGCGGATTATTGATTTGAAGGTCGTAAAAAGCTCTTAACGTTACGGCTTTGCTGAAAGCATAGTCTGCCGACAGTTGGATATTGCGCACCAGCGCGCCCTGGGTAAGTTGAGTATATCCGTCTTCGATTTTGCGTATGAGCGATTGGTTTTTGCGTTCCGTAATGTCGAGGCGCACGGTCAGGTCGTTGCTGAAGTTTTCTTTCTTTTTCATTTTAAGCACCTTGTTGAAGTCGGCATATTTGTATCCCAGACTTATGGTGATGTCGTTCGAGAATGTCTCGACGACTTGGAACGACGAGATGTTCAGATTGATATTGCGTGTCCTTGCGAGCTTTGTACCTATCGTCACGTTGTTGTTGAAAGTGGCTTCTATTCCGATCAGCGGTGCGAAACTTTCCGTGAGGCTGACGGATGCGATGTCGTATGCCGACGAGGGGAGCGGCTGGCCGTCGAGCGAACTTGCAAAACCCAGTCCGTCGCCTGCATCCACCCAGTTGAGGAACGAGGTGTATCCGCCGACATTGTATACGCATCTGTACATGTGGCTGACTACCATCGATTTGAAATGTTTCTTGACGAGCGGTACTTGAATCAGTCCGTCGTACGAAACCTTCCAGTTGGGCAACATGCTGAAAAGAGACGGGAAAGACGATAATCCTGTCTTTTTAGGGTCTTTACCGGTGTATGCGGCAATGAATGACGGGATCAGCACGTCGGACGAATTTTGCCTGACTCCCGTGGCCGGGTTGTAGGGTTGCCCTGCCAGCTGATGCCCTTCCATGAATCCGTGTTCGGGATAGACAGTGCGGGCGTATCGCGCTTCGAGTCGTGATGCGATGATGTCGCGGTTGGTAAGAAATTCGTTGAATGTCTTGGATGCGTAGCCGTTTGTGACGTTTCCTCCGCCCGCGAACATGCCGCCGAAAGCGATGGTCGTCATCGAAAACGTACCGCCGTAAGTGGTGGGCATTCCCGCGTACATATATTGTATGTCCGTGTCTCGCATGTCGCTTCGCGTGCCGTTCAGATCGATTTTCAACCCTGCGACCGGTTCAAGTGCAGCAGTGGCGTTGATGTTCATTGCGCTGTTGATAGTGGCGGGCATGATATTGTCTCCGTTCATTATCAGCCAGTTGTTATTGACGGCATCCTTTACAAAACTTTCCTTCACCTCGCCGAACGCAAATCCCCATCCGGGTGCATTTCCGAACGGAGTGCTGGCCTGTCCGTTCCAGTCGCCAATCATAGGCATGAAACCCGGAAGCATCATGCCCCGTGACTGCGATACATTGACGTTGACGCGGCGCAGCATCATCATAAAACGTGTACTGTATTCGCCCGCTTTCGTAAGGAAACTTTCGGTCGGCGGCGGGCCGGGATATATCGTCAGTTTGATTTTGATGGAGTCTTTGTTCAGGATGCGTACGCGTGAGTAGTCGAGGACCTTGTATTTGAGACCGCGATATACCGTACTGTCCGAATCGCGGCGGGCGGTGATGCGGACTTTATTCATCTGCATCCCGTGCGAGACAATCACTCCGCTGTCGGGGCTGAGTTGAATCGTCGTTTCGAATTTTGTGTTTCTCCTGCTCCTGCTGTTGTCGCGGGTGCGCCGGTTGTCTACCGCCACTGACCCGAATTTTTGATTTACTTTTTTCAGATACGGCACTTTGTTGTACAGATTCAGCAAGTTCAGGCCAGCTTGCAGGCTGAGTCGGTTCTGGTTTTTGATGACATTTCCGTATTCGATGCTTTCGTCGATAAAAGCGCCTCTGTTCCAGTTATATTCGGCGGTATAGGACAAATTGCCGGTCACCCAGTCGAGAATGGGTATGCTTTGAAGCGGTGGCGTGTAGGTGATGGACAATTGCTGGTCGTAGGCCAAAGGCGTCCCGAGGTCGTAGATGCTTTTCATTACGGAGTCTTTCCACACCTGATAAGCATCGGGATTCAACTTTCGGTTGACCTGTATGCGCGGCTCTTCGATGCGCGCGTTTGTACCTGAATTGAAATCCAGACTCAAGTTATTCAGCGGCCTCCATTGTATGCTGTATGCGCGGTCCATGTAGAACTGATGGTTGAGCGACAACAATCCGGCGGATGCCGGCGGCGCGCCCGAATTAGACAGGTCGCGCAGTTGCATTTCGTAGTAATTGCGCAGCAACGATGAGTTGAACGTGATGCTCGACGGCAGATAGTTGATGGAGAACTGTTTGATATACCGTGTATAAGAATTGTTTTTCTCGAGTTTGGCGAAGGGCGTGAACGGCTTGACATAAGGAGAATAGTTGTATCCTAAATTCCCCTGATAATTTTTGGTCGTTTCGTAGGCGGTTTCGGGATTGGTGCGTTTGTTTTCGTTGAAAACGTACGAGAACGAAAAGTTGGCAGGGTCGTAAGGCATTGGACTTTTACTTCTTACATCGACTTTTACATTGTTCAGTGCAAAACTTTTGATGGTCGTCTGGTTTTGTGAGAAGCTCTTGATGGAATCTTTTTCGGCTTTGGTCGTTACGACGTCCAACGCATCCTTCAGTTTGATGTCTTGATCAAGCGGAGTATACTGAGGCGATATAGTTTCCTTAGACACAGAATAGTAGAGAGGTAGAATGACCCTTGCCTTTTCGGGGAACAATTTGCCCAACTGTACGGAGGAGGCAATGGCGTACTGGGTGTAGTCGTCCATGCTGCGTTCGCTGATGGACTGGTCCAGTCCGCCGAATCCGGCCGTTTCGACGCGTCCGCTGGCATTGACTGTTCCCAGATCGGACAGAGCGACATGCAGGTTTCCGTTGGCCGCCCATCCGCCGCCTTCGTCAAAGTCGGTCAAACGCAATTCGTTCACCCATATTTCACCACTTCTGACATCTTTGGAGTTGTTGCGTATGCCTATCATGATGGTTTTTACTTCCGCAAGGCTGGGATTACCGACGACGCTTATTTTGTTCCGTGTATTGTTGGGGTCATAGTCCGAAAACACCGTATGATAGCTTACGTCGTTCCGGCCTTCGCGTTTGGCGCGATTCCGTTTGAGTTTCAGGTCTGTGAGCACGTCCACCTTGAAATCAAACATGTTTTCCTGCGGCCAAACGATTGTTCTGTCCGCCGTATTGTCGCGGTAGCCTCCCGGCGGCGCCGGCGGTGTAAGATTCAACGGCACTTCGTATTCGTAGTAGTTGTTTTTGTAGTCCGAACCCAGCCGCATGAAGACGGACAGTTCGCCGTTGTTCAGTTCGGTCGCATTTTCGGAAATCAGTTTTTCGGCGTGCACGAAAAGTTGCAGACGTTTGTAGCGGCGCAGATCATAATATGTTGTTTTGTATATCGCCCTTGCATCCTGCGAACCGAGATTGGTTACCTTGAGCGAAAGTGCCTGTTCGTTTTGCTGAACGAGTTGCGACTGGCTCGGGTCAATCATGCGCGTCACGCCGGGCGGAAGCACGTAGTTGACCGGTTCGCGGTCGCCGTCTTCTTCTATATTGATAGATGTAACATCCAGCCGGCCGTTCGAAACGATGGCATTCGACAAATCGTGCGTGTAGGTGCGCCATTCGCCGCGGACAAGCGCAAATGTTCCGAAGCGAAGGATAGTCGCCTCACGAAACCCCGTCATGTATAAGCGCATAAATCGAATGGTTTTAAAGTCCTGAATGGCGCCGACTTTGCGCATATATTCCTTGACGGGGATTTTGAACTGATACCAGGTGACGTTGTCTCTCGTTCCGTTTTCCAGCCTGACTTCCTTGACGCGTTTGTTGACGATGCAGTTTTGTCCTACTTCCATGTCCCCGGGACGGATGGATATTTTGTATTCGTAATATTTTTCATTTTCGTTCAGGGTGTTATCCTGATTCAGATCTTCCACGTCGGGAATCATTTTCGCCGAAACATCATAACGTTCCGGCGAATCTTCCGAGGCGGTGGAATTGCCTTCCGTACCGTTATACCGCTTGTAGCGCATGAGGATGTCGGCCTGTTCGCGGTCAAAATCAGAGCCTCTGAAATAGTGATACTTATCGCCTGCGGGGTTGTTTAACGGCGAGTAGGGATCGTTCATCATTACGGATATAACTTCGGGGTTGAGTTTGCTGTTCAGTTGCTCGATATATGTCCGGTAAGCGGGAAATTCTTTCTCTTCCTCGCTGGAAAGTCCGTTCAGCCCGACATCCTGCAGACTGCGTGTACCGGCCGTATTGTCAAAGGCATAGACTGTACTTTGCTGGCGCGGCACTTTCCCCCACACGGTCGTATCTACCTGCGACATGTCGCCGTTGACAGGCAACCCGTTTTCGAAGAACTTCTTTTCGTCTTTAAGTATATCTTCCGATATTTCGCCGAGATTGAAATACAAATCGCCGCCTGTTGCCGTTTCCCTGTTGTAGATGAACGGATCCATCACCCAAAACTCTATGTATTCGATATTTGCGACTTCGAAATCGCTCTGTTCGATACGGCGCATCATACCCCCCCAGCGTTTTTCGGGATTGGCCAGCGTGCCGTCGGGATTGATATTGGTCGCATCGAGATTGTACGGGCCTCTTTCGTTTGGGTAGAAAGCTAAATTAAGGACATACAGCGAGTTATTTTCGTTGTAGGCAAGTTCTTTTTTCGGAAAAAGTTCGTCGTAGCTGACTGCGCGGGTGTAGTGGTTCGAGATGTCGTCTTCGGTGATATGCGACGGGCGGAGCGACGAATTTTTTCGCGTGAACAGTCCGTCGATGTAATACCAGGCAAACAGGGCGCGGTTTTTACCGTAGTTGACGTCGTTGACCAGCGAGGCTTCGGGAAAGAGTGAATTGGCGGAATTGTCGTAAGGCACGCTCGCCAATGCCCACGGATAGGGGTTGAGCAAGTCGAAATTGCTTTGAGTCGATTCAAAATCATCCAGATACGAATGTCTGCCCGTATATTCGCTTTCGTAATGTCCGGCAATCAGATGTGCAAATTCGGCGTTAAAAGTGATCTGACTCGGTTGAGTCAGGTTTATCAGCGGCAATTTGTCTACCATGTTGGTGAGCCACTGGCTTTCGCCCCTGTACGCGATGTTTGTGCCCCACAGCGTGTTTTTTATTGATTCGTTACCCAGCGAAGTTTTTGTTGTCACGGGCATTTCGGACAAGTGCATGAGAGTGGCTCCGACGTTGAAATTTTTCGAAAATTCGTAGTTCAGGTCTACTCCCATCATCGTTTTCCGCTGCATGCTGTACATGGACTGGTTTTCGAGCCTGACATGGATGGGCGAATTAATGAGATTTTCGTTCAGAATCGTGACGATGCCGGAGATATAATCGACTGTATAATCGACATTTTCCATCAACGTATTTCCTCCGCTTGTAACCACTACCGATCCGCGTGCGACGTTGGTTGCATTCAGGAGAATTTCGGACGCAGACGACGCCTTGTATTCGCCGCGAAGGATAAACTTGTTCTTTTCGGCAATCTGCTTGGCTACGGTCAATGTGGAATCGTATAATTCCTGAAATACATATTTGTCGGCAATCGCATTATTTCCAATTGCTTTCCGCAGATGTGAGCCGAAAGGTTCGGTAACAGGAAAAATGATGCGGCCGCTTGTCGACAGCACGGTGTAGCCTTCCACAAAATCGTAAAAACCATTCGGATAAGGTTCGTTGTTTGCATCGAGGCGGTCGAGGTTCATGACGCGCAGCAAAATCTGGCTGGCAATGTTTCCCTCGGGAATGAAATTGACGTAAGTCCCGATGGTATCGCTCTGATACATAATGTCCAGCCTGAAGCGGTCTTTCTGCACATTGTAGGCCGGCGAGCCGTTGAGGTCGCGAAGGGAATATACGTTTTTCATCATCAAATCCCAAAACGGCATGGAAGGCGACATGCTGGTGCCTTTCAGCAGCTTGACGTACAGGCATTGGCTCGTACTTTCCGTATTGTCGGTCGAAAATTCGCCCACCTGAAACACCTTTCCGCCGTAAATATATTCGAAGGCGACGGCCAGCACTTCGTCCGGCTGAAGTTGGGCGTTCAGCGAGATATAGCCCAACTGCGAATTGAAAGCATACTCCGAATGGTCGAGGCGGCGTGCACTTTCGATTTTCTCGTAGTCGAACCCGCCGTCGAGGATATCGCCGAATGTTTGAGATACGCTACTGATTATGCGCCCGCCGGGATAATTTTCAGTGATTGTCTGATAAAGTGTATTGGCGCCGTTGTACGGAACCTGCAGCGAACCCGATGGCTGGAATTGCGGGTTGGAAATATGGTCGTGTTCGCCTAAATCCGCGAAGGCCACGATGTTGCGCGACTGGTCATAATTACTGCGCTTGTTGGTAATCCACACTTCGATACGGTTGATTTTTACGGCCGAGGCGATGTGCGGAAGTTTGAGCATGGCGGTGTCGTAGCGATTGCGGAAATAATGGCTGAGAAAGAAGTGACGGTTTTCGTCGTATTCGTCAATTCGCAGTTCGAAATCTTTTGTTTGTGCGCCGCCTTTGGTCGAGACGGTTTGACTTTCGGATTCCTGCTGTGCCAGTAGCGCATTTACGCGCAATTTTCCAAATTGCAGTTCCGACCTGATGCCGAACAGGGCTGCGCCTCCGCGAATCAGGGAATTGCTCGTGCTCAGGCTTACGTTGCCTCCTTCCAGCACTTTGAGTATTTCATCTTCTTCGCCGTTGTAAGCCAGCTTCATGCGGGTGGCGTCGAAACTGAACGACGCCTCCGTGTTGTAGTTTATGCCGACATTGACTTTTGTCCCGACGCTTCCCTGCATGTTCAGTTGCATGTTCGTATCGAAATTGAAGAATGTCCTGTTGCGCGAACGCTCCGGCAGCGACGGATTTTTTGTGCTTGTAGATTTCAATCCCATAGTCAGTTCCGCCGAGCCTTGCGATTTGATGCGCACGCCTCCCGGACCGAAATACTTGTCGGCTCCGGGAATATTGAACTGCATATCCATCAGGTTGAACGTCCCGTTCATCAGGTTGCGGAAATTTTCTTCGTTCTTTGCCCGGTAGTATGCGCGCATCGATTCCTGCAGGCTGTAGTTCTGATATTCTTCGGGCGTCAGCGTGATAGGTGTTTCGATTTCCATGTCACCGACTTTGGTGCGGATGATGTACATGCCCGAGTGGATATCGTATTCGACTGCAGTTTTGAGGTTTTCCGGATCGCGCAGGTCGGCCGGCGTTTGTTTGGTCAGGTCTTTGTATTCTTCCGGAACCGTTTTCGAAACCGGAAATCGCGTTTTCGGAATGGTATCTTCTATCGCGAAGGGCAGTTCGATAGCAGGCAGTTCAGTAAGGGCAGAGAGATTGCTGTTCAACGCAAGCAGGCCTGCACTGAACAAAATCAATCCGAATGCGATAATAAACTTGAACTGCCTTTTCATTAGAGCATTTTGAGTGCCGTTTTAATAATTTGTTCAACCGTAATGTCCGATGATTTCTTCAGGATAGCATCAATCGCTTTTTGCGAAGCTGCTTTCTGGAAACCGAGCATAACCAGCGCTGCAATGGCTTCGTCTGCCACTCTGGAGCGATGTGAGACAAAGGCTTTGCCTGTTTTTTCCTCAACAGATTTCACTTTGCTTTTTAAATCGACGATGATGCGTTGGGCTGTTTTGGAACCGATACCCTTTACCAGCGTCAAACTTTTTTCGTCGCCCGACGCAATGATTTGTACCAGTTCGGCGGGTGGAAGAGACGACAGAATCGTCCGTGCCGTATTGGGGCCGACACCCGACACGGATGTCAACAGCAGGAAAAGTTCCCGTTCCCTGTGCGTCTCAAAGCCGTACAGCAAATGTGCATCTTCTCTGATTATCTCATATACAAGCACTTTTGCTTCTTTCTGATTTTGAAATGCACTGTATGTTGTCAATGAAATATGCAATTCATAACCTATGCTGTTACATTCCAGAATCATTCTGGCGGGTGAAAGTTCCGCAATTTCGCCTTTTAAGTATTCAATCATTTGACTGCTTTCTATTGTTTTATGTTAGCTTATAACGGGAAAAAACGTAAAAGCGTATGTTATTGAGAAAAAAAATGGAGACGAAAAAACAACATTTTATTCCCTAACCGAACAGAGAAAATGCACACAGGCGTCCGTGTCGCGGAATCGCCGTTAACCTAAAAATTCATAATCGGTGAAAAAAATATGAGGAAAACGTTACCGATATAAAAAAAGAAGCGTATTTTTGGGGCTAAAATAATAACTGAGAAACAAAATGAATACACTCTCTGTTTTTACTGTAAATAAGTGCATTTCAGTCCTCCTCTTGGCGGTCTGTGGCACGATATTTGCGAGAGAGAGAGAGAGAGAGAGAGAGAGAGAGAGAGAGAGAGACAGGCGTATAGTATAACGTATAACAAGGTACGCACTTGCGCGGAATATACTGAAAATAAATTCTCCAAAAAACAAAACCCAACACCGTTTTCCGAAGGAATAACTTCGGTAAAACTCAAAAATACATGCCCGAATACCGTACATGCCTGTTCGGACGAGGTCCCAACTCCGTCCGAACGGGGCAATTCAAAGATTCAAAAACTTGCGACATGTGCCCCAATGAATAAAACCGTTCCGGCAGTATGTTCAGTCATTCAGTTATTCAATTATAAAAACATTAAACCCATTAAAACAGAACATCTATGAGTACAACAATCAAAGCGATCGCTTACTTGAACGAGCTTACCAAAGACGAGCCAAACGACTACTATCTGCGTCCGGACATCCTGGGTACGCTGTATGACGACGACATCATCCTGCGCCTCAAGAAAAAGGAAATCGCAACGGAAAACGTAAACGGAAAGGCCTTCGTGCAGGCGTTTCACCGCGAATGTGCGGAAGCCGTGAACGGGGGACACAACGTGGTGACCGGACTGTTTCACGCCACGCCCGGTTTCAACGGTGTGGTACATGCCAGAGACCTGGGCCATAACGTACCGGCCGGGCAGGTAAACGCCTGCATCAACTTCACGCAGGGCGAATATGCCCGCGAAGCGCTGAAGGATCTTACGATAAGCGTAGCCGAACAACCGGCGCCCACCGGCCCCGTGATTCAGGCCGTGACCAATCCGGTCATCGGTCTGGCCGACACGCTCAACACCGGCGCAATGATACTGATTCAGGGTATGCGCCTGGCCGTAAAGGGAGACAGGGCAGACGAAATCGGCGTCTACTTCACGTCGGTCGACGGGACGGCCTCCGTGCGTATTCCCGCCGGCCAGCTGTCGCCCAACACGCCGACGAAGCTCCAGTTCGTGCTTCCAGCCGATGTGAAGACCGGCGAGTGGAAGGTGAAGGTCGCCACGCAGTCGACCCGGAATGCCGGTAAATTTACCAAGGACGTACGCGAATATGAATATCCAAACATCATCACTGTCGTCTGACATCCGCTCTGCACAACTCGCCTTGCAAGGCGAACATTGCTCACCATATAAGAGGAGTCTCGCTCACCTTATAAGGGGAATCGCATTCACCTTGCAAGGGGAGTTCCGGTTCGGACGGGCGCAGCAGTCAATAACCCTTTAAAACGGTATGCCTATGAAGAAAACAGAATGAAAGACATCAAAAACGGCCGGAAAACGCTGGTGCCGTATTTTCCGGTCGCGCAAGACTAATGCTGTGTGCGGCATGATTTCATGCATGGGATTAACGGTTCAGGGATTCGTAAACCTGCGACAAAACGCCATGTATGTTAATGAACAAAACACTTCCGCACGGAGCATGACAAACGTAAAGGTACCATTTAAAACAAATTTAAATCATTAAAAACTATGACAAAAAAATTGATTTGCGGCATAAGAAATGCCAAACTTGAAAAACAAATGAAGATCGTGGCGCTGTTTGCCCTGTTCGTGATCGCGGGCACAGCCATGATGAGTGCCCGTGGCGACTATTCGCAAGCCACGCCCGACCCGGCGCAGAGCAGAATCCGTATCACGGGTGTGGTCGTCGATCAGACAGGTGAATCGGTGATCGGCGCCAACGTGGTGGAAAAAGGCATCGCCACCAACGGGACAGTCTCCGATGTGGACGGAAAATTTACACTGGAAGTTTCGACGGGAGCAACACTGGTCGTGTCGTTCCTCGGCTATACGACACAGGAAGTTGCCGTCAACTCACAGACGTATCTGACCGTCACGCTGTCGGAAGATACCAAACTGCTGGACGAAGTGGTCGTAATCGGTTACGGTACGGTAGCGAAGCGGGAACTCACCAGCGCCGTATCGCACGTGTCCAGCAAGGACTTCCTGAATATCGGGAGCAACAACCCTGCGATGCAGATACAGGGGAAGGTGGCAGGCGTATCCATTACCAATACGGCGTCTGCCGACCCCAATTCCACCACGAGCATACAGGTGCGCGGTGTGGCTTCCCGTTCGGCAAGCAACGATCCGCTCGTCGTCATCGACGGTACTCCGGGTGGTAATCTCAGGAATATCAATGAAAATGACATCGAATCTATCGACGTCCTCAAGGACGGTGCAGCATCGGCCATTTACGGTACACGCGGTTCCAACGGCGTCATCATCATCACAACGAAAAAAGGAAGCATCGACGGCCGTTTCAGGGCAACGTATACGGGCTATCTGAGCTTAGACACTCCAAAAAAACAGTTGAAGGTGCTTTCGGCCGATGAATTCAGACAGCATCTGCCCGAACGCGGCACCGACTTCGGCGCCAATACGGACTGGTTCGACGAACTTACCCGGATCGGTGTATCGCAGGTACATACCTTGCAATTCTCCGGCGGTACGGCGCAAAACAATTACCGCGCTACGGTGGATGTCCGCGACGGGGAGGGAATTGACCTCCGCTCGACCAGGCAGGAAATCGGCGCGCGTCTGTCGATCAATCATACCGCGCCGAACGGTTTATACAAGGTGACGCTGAACGTGGCGCCCCGTAAAATAGACCTGAACAACGCCGACTACGGCATGTTCTCGCAGGCGCTTACGCTGAACCCGACCATGCCGGTTTGGGACCCGGACGTGCCCGGACAGTATTACGAGGCGACGGGATGGGAAGCCGAAAATCCGGTGGAGAAACTGGCGCTCGAGAAAAGCGGCGGGATGAGGAAATTTCTGGACTGGGACGGCACATTCAGGTTGAACCTGCTGCCTTTGCTGGCGCCCGAAATCGACCATACACTGAATACGCAGGTCACTGTCGCGCAGCAGATCAACGACGAAAGTAACTTCTGGTTTCGCCCCTCCACTTCTACGCTGGCAATGAAAAGCGGACGGAAGGGCGAAGCCAACCAGGAAAAAAGAATGAACCTGCAACAGAGCCTCGAATGGCTGGTCAATTATGCCTTCAGCCGTGGCGGACACAACGTGAAGGCCATGGGCGGTTATTCGTACCAGTATTTCCAGTATACGCGGTTGTATGCGGAAAACAAGGATTTTGCCTCCGACCAGTTGGCATACAACAATCTGGGCAATGGAACGTACATGCGTGAGGTCGCAGGACGGCTTGGTATGGAATCGGCGAAAAACGACTCGAGACTGATAGCCTTCTTCGGACGGCTTTCTTACGACTATGAAGGGAAATACCTGGCAACAGCTTCACTGCGCTACGAAGGTTCCTCCAAGTTCGGAATAAACAACAAGTGGGGATACTTCCCTGCCGCATCCGTCGGGTGGCGTATCAGCGAAGAAGATTTCCTGAAAGACGCAAGCTGGATCAACGACCTCAAAATCCGCGCCGACTACGGTGTGACCGGCAACCAGAACTTTGACAACTATCGTTCCCTGGCTACGATGAGCGGCGCCGGAGAAGCCTATGTCGACGGACGCTATATTCAGGGATGGGCGCCGGGCAGGAATGTAAACGCCAGCCTGAAATGGGAAAAGGGGAAAAACTGGAATGTCGGACTGGACTTTGCGCTGTTCAACAATATCCTGAGCGGCAGTTTCAACTACTTCAACCGTACCCAGCAGGATCTGCTGGGCGACTACAATGTCCCCATGCCCCCGAACATCGCAGACCAGACGTATGCAAACGTGGGAACCATGCGCAACCAGGGCGTGGAACTGGACGTAAATATCGACATCGTCCGCAGTAAAGACTGGTCTTACACCGTCGGGCTGATCGGATACACGACGAACAACCGGTTCGTGTCCTTCTCCAACGATCTCTACACGGGACAGAAATTCTACTGGATGGACGGCTTCCCCGCACCCGGAAGCCCCGGCTCCGTACAGCGCATCGACGAAGGCAAGCGAATAGGCACGTTCTACACCTACGAATATGCAGGCGTCGACGACATCGGTAACTGGATGGTATACAATAAGGACGGCGTCGCCATACCCATCAACGAAGGTACGGACGAAGACAAGCGTCCTGTGGGCAACGGCCTGCCGCGCTTCACCATGTCGTGGAACAACAGCCTGAGATATAAAAATCTGGACCTGACACTCTTCTTCCGCGGAAACTTCGGGTATCAGGTATACAACATCCACGAATTCTACTGGGGACTGCAGTCTGCCGCCCCCAACCTGAATGTATTGCAGGCGGCTTATGGCAAGAATGCACATCTCGTCAAGGGAATGAACGCTCACAACAGTTACTTCGTGCAGGACGCCGACTACCTGAAACTGGATGTCGCCACCATCGGCTACAACTGGGACATAAACAGCAAATGGATTGAAGGTCTGCGCCTGTATTTCACCGGACGCAACCTGCTTGTCATGTCGAAATACGACGGCGTCGACCCCGACATCTTCCCGGTAAACGGCCTGCAACCCGGTATTCCTTCCGACAAAAAAGGTTACTATCCTTCCACGCGCCAGTTTTTATTGGGGCTTCAGATTAATTTCTAACACTAAAAAAAGTAAACACTATGAAACGAAAATATTTGATGAGATATATCGGACTGATATGTCTCGCCGCGATTGCGGGATGTACAGGTCTGGACGAAACAACGTACGACATCATTACCTCGGATACATTCTATCAGACAAGAGATAATGTATATCAGGGATATGTCCGGGCTTTCGAACATGCCTACTGGAGTTGCGCCGGCAACAATTTCCAGGTACAGGAAAACAGCGCCGACCATTTCATGACACCAAACCGGCAGGGACACTGGCTCGACGGACAGACGTATTTCCGCACCCACTGGCACAAATGGACGATCGACGACGGGATGCCCGACGGCGTATGGAAAAACAATTTCCAGGGCATCGTCTTTACCAACAGCGCCATATCCGACCTCTCGAAGCTCGAACCGGCAAAGTTCAACATGACCGACGCCGAAATAAACAACCTGATAGGCAACCTGCGGGCGCTCAGGGCATGGTTCTATATCCGGCTGCTGGATACGTTCCGCAACATACCGCTGTGTACGACCTATCCCGACGAAGAAATACAACCCTCGCAGGTCTCACCCCGGCAAACGTTCGAATTCATCGAATCCGAATTGCTCGAACTGATAAACGTCCTCGACGCCAAAGCCGGGGCGGGCGGTAACGGCCTCAAGCAAGGCATGTGGACGAAAGCCGCCGCAGCCGCCCTGCTCGTACGGCTCTACCTGAACGCCGAACTCTGGATCGGAGAAAACCGCTATGCAGACTGCGCCTCCTATGCCGAACGAATCATCAACGGCGAATACGGCTCCTATACCATCGCTTCACGCTGGGATGCACCGTTCGACTGGAACAACGAAAACTGCGAAGAAATCATCTACGCCTTCACCAGCAGCTACGGCTATGCACACTGGGTCTACAGCAGCGACATGTTCTGGTGGGGGGCGCCATTCAAGGCTACTCCCTATTTCGGATTCACCGACTGGGGCGACATGAATCCGCGCTATGCCCTGCAGCCGGGACTGGACCTGACGGGAAAACCCTACACTTTTGCCAACGGACAGCCGGTACAGAAGTTCAGGAAATACCCCGACGACCTCCGGCTGAAAAAATATCGCAACCTGGGAAACAGTACGCGCGAAGGCATGTTCCTCTACGGCGCGCTCGATTACGTGGATGCCGGCGGCGAAATCCGCTATGCACGTGCCGACAATGACAAGTACATGCTCTACCTGCGCGACCAGGTCGGATGGTTCGAAGATACCGACACGACCAGTATCTCGCCCAATCCCTCGAGCGGCGCGCCCGTAATGATCTCCGACATGGATCATGCCGACCAGAGTTCCGGATGGTGCCTGATTAAATACCCGATTTACCGCTCGAACGATGCCGGCAAAATGGAATCGGACTATACGCTCCTGCGTCTGGCGGAAATATATTACTCGCTGGCCGAATGTAAGTTTCGTGCAGGCGATAAAGCCTCTGCCGCCAGACTGCTGAACACGGTCAGGGCGCGATACTATCCCCCCGGCTCGCCCAGCCTTTACAGCGAAGACGGCAGCCAGATCACCGAACAGGAACTGCTCGATGAATGGGGACGCGAGTTTATCGGCGAAGGCATCCGCCGCACGGTGCTCTGCCGCTTCGGAGCCTACACGGGCGAATGGTGGGACAAACCGGCCGAACCGGACAGTCATACAATGATATTGCCCCTTTCGCGCGGCATCCTCAATTCAAACGCCAATCTCGTGCAAAATCCGGGATATGAAACGATAAATTAACAATATCAGGAGTCTGTCCGGGAATGTATGTATTCCGGACAGACTCTGATTTAATAATACAAAAAGATGAAAAGAAGAGATTTTTTAGCAAATTCGGTAATGGCGGGGGCAGGTTTGGGCTTGCTTCCGGGCATGGCCTCCACGGCATTGAGTTCGTGTACGGCCGGGAGCGGCAAGTCCG
>JAISXP010000075.1 GCA_031270465.1 Tannerella sp.
GCCCATGTTGAGCGCCTTAACGGTGAGCGCTGTGGGAACAGCGCCGTAGCCGAGCGCGGCGAAGGTGTAGGGAGTTGGGGATTGCTCCGCATGGTTCAGCGCTACGCCGTAGTTTTTGACGGTGAGCGTTGCCTCGTCGCTGTGGTTGGTGGCGGAGTGGATGAACTCTTCGCTGTAGTTGTTGCTGCCTGCGATGAGCGCCGTCGGCTCCGTCTCCGTTGTCGCTGTTACGGGCAGATAAAAATAGACCTTGCCGTCGGCGTCGGTTTTCACGTCTTTGATGCCGTACACGCCGTTTGCTGCGTTCGGAGTTGGGTCGCAGGCTACGAAGTTGATGTTGCCCGCGGTAACGGCTACGTTGTTGCCCACAGCGGGGTCGCCGATGGTCAGGGTGTTGAGGTACACGTTAGCGCCTGTACTGCCTATGCTGTTTTTGGGTTGGGGTCCGTCGTGGTTGTTCATCTTCACGCTGCCGCCGGTGATGGTGACCGTGCCGCCCGCGCCGCCTTCTCCGCCGCCGATGCCTGCGCCGCCGGAGCCGCCGTTGGCTTCTACCGTGCCGCCGCTGATGGTGATGTCGCCGCCCGCGCTGCGGTCGCCGCCGCCGATTCCCGCGCCGTAGCCGCCACTGGTGGCTGTTACCGTGCCGCCGCTGATGGTGATGTTGCCGCCCACGCTCCCGCCGTTGCTGCCGCCGCCGCCGCCGATGGCCGCGCCCCAGCTGCCGCCGTTGGCTGTTACCGCGCCGCCGCTGATGGTGATGTTGCCGCCCGCGCCGAAGTCGCCGCCGCCGATGGCCGCGCCGCCGTAGCCGCCGTTGGCGGTTACCGTGCCGCCGTTGATGGCAATGTTGCCGCCCTTGCCGTGGTCGCCGCCGCCGATGCCCGCGCCTAAAGTGCCGCCGGTGGCGGTTAATGTACCGAGGCTTGCCTCAGTAATTTCAAGCGTCGCGCCATCGGGCGCCTGCAAACCGGCGCTATTATCGCCGCTTGTCAGCGTATTGGTTCCCGTAAGGGTAAGCTTTACCTTTGCGCCGGTCATGTCGAAAGCACAGGCGCCGGATGTGGCGCTTACGTCGATGCTTACGCCGTCGAGGGTAATATTATAGGTGTCGCCGCTGTCGTTGTTTACTGTGATGCGTTCGGTGGTGGTAGGGACGGTGGCGCCGCTCATAGTGACGGTGTACATGCTGCCTGCCTGCTTAAAGGTAAGGACATTGTTGACCCATTGATAGTCTGTTCCGGGCGTGCCGCCGCTCACTACAAGGTCGTGTTCGTAGAGTATTTTGTTGTTTCCGTTGTTGGCTTGCCGCTGGTAAGTGTTTTTATAGTTAATGTTGTTGGCTTTGAGCTGTAGCTTTTCGTCGCCGATGGTTTCGGGCAGGTAGAAATACACCTTACTGCCGTCGCGGGTTTTTACGTCTGTAAGTCCGTAGCCGCCGGGGATATTGCTTGCGGTAACGGCTACTTCGTCGCCAATGGCGGGGGCAATAGTCAGGGTGTTAAGGTAAACGGAGACGTTTGCGCCGTTTTGTGGTTGTGGCCCGTCGTGGTTGTTCATCTTCACGCTGCCGCCGGTGATCTTTACCGTGCCGTTGTCAATATTGTTGCTGCCGCCGCCGATGGCTGCGCCGTTGTTGCCTGCAGTTGCCGTTACCGTACCGCCGCTGATAGTAATATTACCGCCGGAGCCGCCGATGGAGGTTTGGTAATAGCCGCCACCACCGATGCCGGCGCCACTGGAGCCACCGGTAGCGTTCACGCTTCCGCCGCTGATGGTAATGTTACCGCCGGAGCCTTCGAGTCCTCCGCCGATGCCCGCGCCGTAGCCGCCGCCGTTGGCTGTTACCGTGCCGCCGGTGATTTTAATGTTGATGGCAGAGTTGTCATCCAGATCGGAAATCGCACCGATGTCGCCGCCGCCGATGCCCGCGCCGCCGTAGGCGCTGGTGGCCGTTACGTGACCGCCATTGATGGCAATATTGACGGTTAAGCCGTTCCTGCCACCGCCTATGCCGGCGCTATAGCTGCCGCCGGTTGCGGTTATAATACCTCCGTCAATGATGATGATACCGCTATTGCTGCCGGGCGCGCCGGCATATTCTCCGCTGCCGATGCCCGCGCCGTTGCTGCCACCTTTGGCTGTTACCGTGCCGCCCTTGATTGTAATCTTACCGCCGTTATCACCTGAGCTGCAGCCGATACCGGCGCCGCCCCCGCCGCCGGTGGCGGTAAGTTTGTCGGTAACATCATCAGTTTCTTTGTTAATGACAAGTTCTGCGCCGAAGGGAACCCGCAAACCGGCTCCAGAGCCGCTTTTCAGCGTATTGGTTCCCGAAAGGATAAGGTTCACCTTTGCACCGCTCATGTCGAAGGCGCATCCGCTTACGTTGATGTTGACGTTGTTAAGGATAATGTTCACATTCGTAAGATTGGAATTGACCATGATGCGGTTGGCGGTGGCTATGCCGCTACCGTTGATGATGTACGTGCCGTTTGCCGTAATGGTGAGCGTGGGGCTGCTCCATGTGTAGCCGTTGCCTGTGCCTGTGCCGGCATTGATGTTGAATGTTCCGTCGGCAAAGGCATGTCCGCTGCATAATGCCGTCAGGAGGACGGCTGCTAAAGTGTTCTTTATTCTTTTCATTGCACTGTTTTTTTTATTCGGTTTATTTTGTTTCATTTCGGAATTACATCTAATATTATAAATCTTAACATGATTTCTTTGTTTTATGGTTCTGTTCCGTCACAGGATTAGAATCGGGTTATTATTTCCATGAAGCTACTTTTCGAACGATTTCCTGCTTTTGTAATTTTACATAAGCCACTTTCCGGACGATTTCCTGCTTTTGTAAATTTACATAAGCCACTTTCCTGACGATTTCCTGCTTTTGTAATTTTACATAAGCTGTTTTCCGGGTTACGTACTGCTTCGTTCGCCTCGATGGATAATCGACGCGACACGATGGGCATGTCATACGGGATTTTGCGGAGGGCGGAAACCGTCCTTCCGATGATGGCCGATGTCTTCTGCGAGGTAGAAGATGTCGTACTGCGCTGCGACGTATGTTGAGCGGATATGTAATTCATAAGTTTGTTTTGTTTGTTTACTTATCATTAACAGCCGTGTTTCGAAAACGTGGCAAAAATAAGAATAGTTTTTTAATCAGCCATATTTTTATACAATTATTTTTATTCTTATCAATCCAGCGGATTGTGACCGATTACGAAAGAGGCGAAGCCGCGCGGCTTCGCCTCTTTTTTATTGCTCTTACTTCAGCAGTTCTGCCAGTTTCTCTCCCAGTTCATCGCTGCCAAGATTTTTTGCCACGATGACGCCTTCCCTGTCAATCAGGAAATTCGAAGGGATGGCGCGTACGCCGTAGAGGGCGGCGGGTGCGCTGTGCCAGTACTTGAGGTCGGAGACATGCGTCCACGTAAGGTTGTCGTCGGCTATACCTTTCAGCCATGCATCTTTTGTCCTGTCCAGCGATACGGAAAAGATGTCGAATCCCTTGCGTTTGTATTTGTTGTACAAAGCGACCAGATGCGGATTTTCGCGACGGCAGGGCGGACACCACGATGCCCAGAAATCCAGCAGCACATAGCCGTTTCCCAGTCGTGACGACAGCGATACGGGACGGCCTTCCGTGTCATCGGCGGTAAAATCGGGTGCAGGCTTGCCCGGCTCAACGCGCAGCAATGTTTCGATGAGCGCTTCCAGCGTCTTTACGTACTGCGTCTTCCACAGCGAAGAATCGAGCAGTTGAATGTTCGCCCGTATTTCTCCGGGCGACAGCCTGTACGAAAAATTACGGTACAGCACATACGTGGCAACAAGCGATTTGGGATGCGCCCTGATAAAGTCTTCGATCACCACATCGCTCTGCCGAAGATAGTCGGCATACAGATCCTGCTCGGCCGAACCCGTCACTTCCGAATGGCGGTAGTTTTCCGAAGGGTCTAAAACAACCTGCACCGGACTGGCGTCGAGGAATACCATCAACTGACCTTTCTGCACGTCTGTCGTCAACCCGTAAATCTCGGGCAGCGGGGCAACCGTCGAAAAGCGAAAACTCCCGTCGACCACTTCGGCCGAATCAATCACAAAAAACAGTTTCTCTTCAAACTTCTGCAGATAGACTTTCTCCGCCTCGGCGTTCACCACTTTTCCTTCAATCACAATGCGGCTTTCCTTCTGATTTGTACATGATAACATGCAGGCCAGAACCGCAAATACACAAATAGTTTTCTTTTTCATAACCTGGTTCAATTTTAATTTATCGTTTGAGGCCACAAAGGTAGATATTAATATAATATGTACGCATCACATTTTTGTGGTATTTTGAATCTCCGTCTTGAATTTAAAACCCTCCCGTTGCTTTCAGGTAATACGTTTCGCTGAGGCGCTGTTTGATTTGAGCGTTGATCATTTCCAGCCATGCCTGTTGCCACAGTGTTTGAGCTTCGAGGCAGTTGGCCAGCGTTTCCATGCCGGCTTCGTAGAGATTGCGGCTCGTCTTCATGTTTTCTTCCGCCTGTTCCAGCGCGCGGGCGGTCAGGTTCACTTCCAGTCTCGATTCTTCGCATTTGTCCAGCGCCTGCCGCAGTTCGAGTTCCATTTTTTCGTTCAGGTCGTCGCGCTGCAATTGCATGATTTGCTTTTCGGTTTTGGCGGCGCGGATTTTATTCAATCCTTCGCCCCAGTGAAAAACAGGTATCTTCACGGACAGCAGGGCGGAAAAGGATGTCTTGTCGACAAGCGGCGCGCCATTCAGTTCCAGTCCTTTCATATATCCGTAGTTAGCCATGATGCCGATATTCGGCAGGAAATCGCTGCGAACCAGTTTCACCTGCTGATTCTTCAGTTCGATTTGTTTTTCCAGGATAGAATACTCGGGGCGCGCGGTAAAATCGGTCGTACGCGAAACTTCCGCGGGATTCGCGTCGAGCGATTCGGCAATCTCTATTTCAGAAACGAGCGGCATGCCCATAATCCGGCAGAGGTTCATCCTCGACAGACGGATCGCGTTTTCAGCCTGCTGCAACTGCAATTCAGCTCTGTTGAACTGAACCTGCACTTTCAGCACGTCGTTTTTCGTTTTCATGCCGGCTCTGCAGGCGTTTTCTACGTTATGCAGCAGTTCATTTACTACTTCCTCAAAGGCGCGGGCTACTTTACGCGACTCGATGGCCTGCAGATGCTGCCAGTAAGCCTCGTCGGTTTCGACGATGACTTCCGTGCGGACAAGATGGCTGTTCAGGCGGGCAATGTCTTTTCCCGCCATCGACATTTTGTAGGCCGATGCGATTTTCCCGCCCATGAAAACAGGCTGTTCGGCGCGGATGCCTGTAAAATACGTCCCGTTGAGGCCGAGGTCGAGTTTCATGTCGGGGAAATAGGCATATTCCCTGAAGACGGGATTTCCGTCGGCGCCCACTGCGGGACTGCCGTCGGGCATCGTCAGGATATTGGGTTTCAACTGTCCGGTAGCGGGGTCGGGCACGAAGGTCGGCAGATAGCTCCCCTCGACGGTTTTGCTCATGCTCGCGGAGGTGTAAAGATATGCGCCCGCAACCGATATCCGGGGAAAGAAATTGGCCAGATAGCTTTTTGATTCATAGCCTGCTTTTTCTTCCGTTTTTTCGGCTACGGCGATAGCCCTGTTATTTTGCAAAGCCTTTTCGCGACACGCTTCGAGCGTCCATTTCTGCTGCGCCCGGAGGTTTCCGCAGGAAAGTGCAAAAGCCAGTATCAGGAATGTTACTTTATACATATCATGTTTCTTCTTCCCCTTTCGTTCAATTTTTATTCCAAAAAACGTGGCATACAATACCGGAACAAAGAGCAGCGTAATCAGCGCCCCGAACAGCAGGCCGCCCATAATCGTGACCGCGCCCGAGCCGAACAAATCGTCCGCCACCAGAGGCAACATGCCGAAAATGGTAGTCAGCGAAGCCATCATCACCGGTCGGAAACGCGCGGAGGTGCTGTCGAGCAGCGCTTTTACCGGCTCTACGCCCTGCGAAATCTGCATGGCGATTTCATCCATCAACACGATGCCGTTTTTAATCATCATGCCTGTCAGTCCCAGAGCGCCGACGATGGCCACAAACCCGAACGTCTTGCCCGTCAGCAGCATAGAGATGATTACGCCTGTCATTATCAGCGGGATGCAGCAGAATATAATGAGCGGCTTCCTGTAATCGCCAAACAGCATGATCAGAATTGTAATCATCAGGATAACGCCCAGGGGCAGGTTCTGGAACAGGTATTTCATCGCCTCCGAGCTGGCTCTGTATTCGCCTTCCCACTGATACGAATAGCCTTCGGGCAGGTTCATTTTTTCTATTTCATCGATGATGCTCCGGCGGGCATTTTCGGCGCTGACGCCGAAAACGGGATTGCCCTGCGCACGCATTGCACGCTGTCCGTTGTAGCGGATGACGACAGGGTCTTCCCAGACGATTTCAACGCCGTCCGTGGCCTGACTCAAAGGGACGGTGCCCAGCATTGATTCCAGAATATCTTCTTCCGAAATGGCGCCGGTCATCAGGCGCTGCACGGTTGTCCTGTCAATCATTTTGCTGAACGAAGGGATGAGACTGAAGACGGGCGAATTGTCGAGCGATGCAATCGGTTTGCCGTACCTGTTCACGCATTTCAGGTAGATCGTCCGGCTGTGTGCGCCGTCGTAGAAGACGCCCGCCGGGATGCCGCCCGTGGCAGTCAGCAGGGAAATTCCCACGTCCTGCCGGCTCAAACCGATGTTGCGGGCGACGGGCTGGTTGTATTTCACCGACAGGGTTGGCGTTTTCGGTTCCCAGTCCGAGTTGACAAGGAAAATGTCGGGGCTTTTTCGCATGATTTCCATGGCTTGAGCCGTCAGGTTCCGCAGCACGCCGGGATCCGGGCCGTTGAATTGCAGTTCAAGAGGATATTTCCTGTACATCAGGTTATACCGTTTCAGCCGCACGTAGGCGTCGGGACAGGCCTGCGTCAAATAGTCCTGAATCTCCTTCATGTTCGACACCAGAGCTTTCGGCGAAGTGAAGTCTACAATCAATTCGCCGTATGAGAGCGACGGGTCGGCGATGCTGCGCACCAGATTGTAGCGTGCAGGCGTGCCGCCGATGGAACTCGTTACGTGCGTAACCTCTTCTCTGCCGAACAGATAATCTTCTATTTCGGCCAAATCGGCTTTTACTCTGGAACTGTTCGTTCCTTCGGGCAATTTGTATTCGATATACAGCTGGTTGTAATTCATGTCCGGAAAAAATCCCTTCGGCAGAAAGCGATAGCAGTACGCGCTTGCGGCAAGCAGCAGTACGGCGCCGATTATGGTTGCGCATTTGTGGCGAAACGTCCAGTACAGTGTCTTTCGCAGTGCGCGGTAGTATTTGTTGTCAAACAGCAGCGCCGGATTTTTGTCCGGTGTGATTTTCAGCATAAATCCTGCCTGGATCGGCACTTGTGTCAGCGCCAGCAGCCAGCTCAGGAGCAGTGAGACGGCCAGCACGATAAACAGGTCACGGACATAAATTCCCGCCGTATCGGGCGACAGGAAGATGGGGAAGAACGCAAGTACGGCAATCAGCGTGGCCGCCAGCAGGGGCATTCCCGTTTTCCGTCCGATAGCCGTCAGCGCTTCGTGTCGCGCTACGCCGCGTTTCAAGTCAACCAGAATCCCGTCGATGATGACTATCGCATTGTCTACCAGCATACCCATTGCCAGCACGAAGGCCGCCAGCGATACCCGCTGCAGCGTCCCGTCGAAAAGATTCAGGATAAAGAACGAGCCGATGACCACAATCACAAGGCTGCTGCCGATGATGACGCCGCTCTTGAATCCCATCGTGAGCATCAGCAGGAAGATGACAATCACCAGCGATTCGACAAGATTCAGCATGAAAGATCCGATCGATTCGTTGACACGTTCGGGCTGGAAAAACACTTTGTGATATTCGATGCCTGCGGGGAAACGGGTGTTTTTCAGTTCCAGCAGTTTGGCGTCCACCTGTTTGCCCAGTTTGGTAATATCCGTACCTTTCAGTGCGGCGACGGCAATTCCGAGTGCGCGCTGCCGGTCGTAGCGCATTTCGTTGCGGACAGGATCTTCGACGGCTTTGGCGACGTGCGCAATGTCACCTACCCGCACCTGGTCGTCTTCGTGTCCCTGCAGAATAAGATTTTCGATGTCCTCGACAGTCCTGTACTTGTCGCTGACCGAAACGCGGAGGCGGTTGTCGCCGATTTCGAAGTAGCCCGAATATACTGTTTTGTTTTGCCCGTTCAGGGTGGCGAGCGCTTCCGCAGGCAGCACGCCGAGGTTTGCCATGCGGTCTTCGTAGAGTTCTATCCGGATACATTCCTGCTGTTCGCCGTAAATGTTTACGCGCGTAATCCCTTCGATGGCCTGAATCTCGCGCTTGATCAGACCTGCATAGTCGCTCAGTTCGCGTTCCGTATAGCCTTCGGCGGTCAGTGCGTAAAACATGCCGTACATGTCTCCGAAATCGTCCATCACGGCCGGAGGGCCTGCACCTTCCGGCAAGCTGTGCTGCACGTCCGCCACTTTCCGGCGCAGGATGTCCCAGAGTTGCTCCACTTCGTCGTTCCTGACCGTGGTCGAAAGCTGTACGGTTATTATCGACACGTCGTTCATCGAGCGGCTTTGGACAAACTCAAGGTCTTTCATCGTGCGGATGCTCTTTTCCAGTGCATCGGTCACTTCGAGTTCCACCTGATGCGCCGACGCGCCGGGAAAGGTCGTAACAATCAGCGCCTGTTTGACCTTGATTTCAGGGTCTTCGAACTTGCTCATGTCGTAGAACGACACCGCTCCGCCGACCAGCAGCGCAAAAATCAGAAAATAGATCAGTTTGCTGTTGTCCAGCGCCCATTTGCCAGCGTCTTTCATAACAGTCCTCCCGCATTGGTTTCGGATACGGGCGGCAGCACCTTTACTTTTTCGCCTTCCTTCAGCGAGTGAACGCCTGCCGTGATCACGATTTCACCGCTTGTCAGCCCTTCGGAAAGGATCACCGTCCCGTCGGTATGAAGTTCGTACACGGTGACTTTGCGCGCCGCTACGGTATGGCTGTCCGGGCTGTACACCCAGACGGAAGATATCGTGCCGGTTTCGAACAGGGCTGTATACGGAATGTATACCAGTTCCGATTTTTCCGGCCGGAACTGAATCGTCACCATCGTCGCCATGCCGGGCGAAGGGGTTTGCCTGTCGCTGCTCTTCATTTTCAGGCGCACGGTATACAACTGGTTCATATTGGCCTTTTGCGTAATCCCGATTAGGTTCAGCGGAAAAACACGGCCGGGATAGATGTCCACTTCGCAGGCGAAGGATTCGAATCTGTCGCGCCGGATATATTCCGCAGAAGGAATGTTGATTTCCACTTCGGGCGCTCCCGCATCAATCATGGAAAGCACGGGCATTCCGGCGCCAACCGTTTCGCCCGCGTCGAAAAACCGTTTCTGGACGTAGCCGTCGAAAGGTGCGGTGAGTTTGGTGTCGGCCAGGGCGTTTCGGTGCGCGTCGTATTTGGCGGTGATTTGTTTCAGGCCGTAGACGGCTTTGTCGTAATCGTTCGGCGTGACGCTGCCTTTTCCGTACAGTTCGATTATCCGTTCCGCTTCTGCCCCGATCTGCCGGTATTCGGCTTCGGTGGCGGCAAGCTGTATCTCGTAATCGCGCGAATCTATCTCGGCCAGCGTCTGTCCCTTTCTGACAAATGCACCCGCCTCCACATGGATTCCGGCGATGGGGCCTGCCACACGGAACGACAGATCCACGTCGGACGCAGCCTTCACTTTCCCCGGAAAGACCGCCTTCGGCTTTTCGCCGTAAATCCGGGCAGTATCCGTTTTTACACTCCTGACAATCTCTTCCGTATTTGTTTTTATCTGCGAGCAGGCGACAACCATAATGACAAAAACGGATAAGAACAGATTAAACACATTTTTCATAATCATGTCTTCATTTAAAATACATGGCAAAGATAGGATTTTTCGCTGTAAAAGGGTACATTTCAAATTGTCGTTTTTGCTCCAAAAATTTTTAACCGCACAGAGCACAAAAGTTTATTACAAGGGTAACAAATAAAAACAGCGTTCTTTGTGCAAAACCTTAAATCAAACAAATCACAATTCGGGTTTTGTTTTCCCGTTTTTGTATTATATCTTTGTGTCGCATTAAGAACCAGGCAGACATGAACAGAAAAGACAGAGGAATGACGGGCACAGCAGTAGAGTTGATTAACACGGGATTTTTCTATGCCGATGGCGGCTCCATGTTCGGGGCGACGCCACGGCAGGCATGGAGCAGACGTTATCCGGCCGACGGACAAAACCGTTGCCTGCTCGCCATGCGCGCCGGACTGGTCATTACCGGTTGCGGACGCATCATTCTAATCGACAACGGCGTCGGAAACAAACAGCTGGAAAAGCTGAAGAACACGTCTTACCGGTTCTTCGATCTGACTGACATTTGCGAGGCGCTCAAAGAACGGGGCATCACTCCCGGACAGGTGACCGACGTGGTACTTACGCACCTGCATTTCGACCACTGCGGCGCCACAACCCGCTACGAAAACGGACAGCCGGCGCCGGTCTTTCCCGAAGCAACATGCTGGGCAAGCCGTTCGCAATGGGAAAACAGCCTGTCGCCCACTCCGTTGGAAGCCGATTCCTATTTCACCGAAAATATCGATGCCGTTGCACAGGCGGGCAAACTGCATTTGATTGACACCGACTGTAACTTGTGCGACGACGTCCGGCTACGGCTCTACGACGGGCATACGTGCGGACAAATTGCGCCATACGTCAGGACGGACGACAGGACGGTAGTCTTCGCCGGCGACGTGATTCCCGTCGCGCCACAGGTATCGCCGCTATGGATTTCGGCCTACGACACGCATCCGCTGACGTCGTACTGCGAAAAACTGCGTATGCTGGACGAGGCCGCAGCCGGAAATCAGGCAATCGTGCATTATCACGATGCCTATACGCCCTGCTCGACCGTCCGGAAAATCAACAGTTTCTTCAAGGCCGACCCTCTGATGTCGCTGTGACCGTACTGCGAGATGATTCAAAAATTCAAAGATTCGAGGGGAACGCCGTTCATTTCCTGACCTTGCCCGGATTCCTGGCAATGAAATCTTTCCAGTTGGCGCAGCCTTTTTCCACTTTGGGGCGGTTGATTTGCAGAAAGTGGCAGTAGGCGGCGGCCAGTCCGTCGGTGGCATCCAGTTGCGGCAGCATGTTTTCGTCGGGGATATGCAGGATATGTTGCAACATGCCCGCGACCTGTTCCTTGGCAGCCTGTCCGTTTCCGGTGATAGCCATCTTGATTTTCAGCGGCGCATATTCGAAGATGGGAATATCGCGGTTGAGCGCCGCGACGATGGCGGCGCCTTGTGCACGTCCGAGTTTGAGCATACTCTGCACGTTTTTCCCGAAAAACGGCGCCTCGATGGCCAGTTCGTCTGGATGATATTCGTCTATCAGCGCAAGCATCCGTTCGTAGATGCGGCGGAGGCGCACGTAGTGGTCGTCGAATTTGTTGAGCGAGAGCACGCCCATCGTTTCGATGCGCGGATTGTTGTGTTCCACGGCCAGTATGCCGTAGCCCATTATGATGGTGCCGGGGTCGATGCCCAGTATAATGCGGTCGCGAATCATATCCGGTCAGACTGTTTTTTTACTGTCAAAATTTGGACAAAGATAAAGGATATATCCGTAAAATCATTTATCTTTGCACGCGAAAAGCAAAATCGGGGTATTAGCTCATCTGGCTAGAGCGCGACACTGGCAGTGTCGAGGTGACCGGTTCGAGTCCGGTATACTCCACTACAGTTGCTCAAAGGTTCAAAAGAGTGGGCGGTAGTCGTTCAGCGCCGCACGCAATGCCTTGAGCGCTTTGGTGAGGTGATATTCGACCGACTTCGGATTCAGGGAAAGCGATTCGGCAACTTCTTTTACCGGCAGGAGGTCGTAGCGCCGCATCTCGAATACGCGGCGCGTCCGGTGCGGGAGGGAGGCAAGCGTTTTTTCGACGATTTGCGTGATTTCGGCCGAAAAAATTTCTTCCGGGTCGCAGGCTTCGAGTGTGTCGATGCGGTATTTGAGGTCGCGCATCATCCACGTGGCCATGTTTTCCATCGCTTCGCGTTTGATGTCCTGATGCTTCAGGTAATTCAGCGCCGCATTTTTCAGCATGGACAGCAGCAATGCATGTGGATATTCCACCTGTTCCTTTTCGAGCGTGTTCCACAAGTTTATCATCGTTTCGGACACAATATCTTCGGCCGCCATATCATCTCGAACGTATGATTTGACGAACAGAAGCGACCTTTGATAGTATTGCGTATATATGTTACTGAAGGTCCAATGCATTTCATGTCATGTTAACAAACATTCCGTAAATAATTTCGCACAAATTTACGTGAAATAATTTGATTCGCGGATAATTTGC
>JAISXP010000110.1 GCA_031270465.1 Tannerella sp.
GCGTATTGAGCGGCTTGCCGTCCATGTAGATTTGCACGCGGTTGCCTTCCAGCCCGCGCACGTTGACCTTCGTTTCGCTGCCCACAGCGCCCACGCGGCGTATCTTGACGCCCGTCTGATGGTTGATGACTTCGGCGATGGAAGTGCCGCGCCCCGCAAGCATCTTCCCGTCGATGACCGACACGGGGACGCCCTGCCGCTTTGCTTCCGTCACTTCTTTGCGCTCGTGACGGGCTTCCACCGTCACTTCGCCGAGCGCGACAACGTCCTTCTCCATGCACAGGTTGACCGCTTTCGTCTTTCCGGCGGAGAGATCAACGGTTCTGGTTTCGCTTTTCATTCCCGTAAAGGAAAATATCAGCCTGTAACTTCCCGCTTCGAGTTTGGAGAACGAATACCGTCCGTCGTTTCCGGTTGTTACGCCCGTGTTTGTCCCGTCGATCCGCACCGATACGCCCGCAAGCGGCTGATAATCGTTACAGGCAATCACTTTTCCTTCCAGTCCCTGCCCGTTTAGCAACAGCGGGAAACACGCCGGGATGAAGAACAGCAGGCGTAGAAACCGGCTTATTATCAATATATTATTTGTATTCATATTCATTAAAAACCGGGTGCAAAGTTATATCGGTATTTCCGTTCCTGACTTACGCGAAACGGAATTTGATTTTCATATAAGGGAATTTTTTGTTAAACAAACTCCATACTTTTGTATTTCTATTTTGAAACGTTATATTGATAAAATATTTTCTATGACAGTCTGGTTGATAGATGAAAATTTGAGCGAATTGATGATAGAAACGCCAATACCCTCTTTTTCAAAAACGACAGTTGCTCCTTCCGCGACAGAGACAAACTCTTTCAGGCGAAGGAGATTATCGAACAGCGTTATCAAAATCCGCCTTCGCTGCACGAACTGTCGCTGATGATCGGAACCAACGAATGTATGCTGAAAAACGGTTTCAAAATGCTGTTCGGGACAACCGTCTTCGGCTATCTATTTGACTACCGGATGAAACTTGCCGGTCGCTACCTGTCGAATACGGATAAGACAATACAGGAAATAGCCTGTTTGGTAGGATATGAGCACCAGTCGCATTTCACGACGGCATTCAAACGGAAATTCTGCGTTTCGCCGCAGCAATACAGGGCAAGCCTGTGTAGAGGTACTGTCTATAGAAACATCATGGAACGGGCATAAAGACCTGTCTTTTCGCAGGACTTTTCTTGAGATCTTCGATTTAATACTTGAATACGGGTTAAATATTTTTTTGTGCCGGGAAAATAATATTTCGCCATGTAATATAAATGAATTATTTTTGCATCAATAATCAAGAAATTCTCATATACAATGAAAAAATTATTCTTATATCTGATTTTAATCAGTTTATGTTCATGTCAAGGAAAGAATGTCGACATTTACGATGTTCGTTGCGAAAATCTGGCAAATCCTTTGGGTATTGCCACCGATGTGCCGCGTTTCAGCTGGAAAGTACGTTCGCCTATTGATGGCGACCGTCAAACGGCGTATCGAATTATTGCGGCAAGCAGTCTTTCGCTTTTGAAGGAAGGCAAAGCCGATTTATGGGATTCGGAAAAAAACGGCTCAACAGCATCGGTGTTAGTCCCGTATTCGGGCAACAAACTGTCGTCGGGAACTTTCGTCTATTGGAAAGTGCAGGTCTGGAATAAAGACGGGAAAGCCTCGGCGTGGAGCAAACCTGCTCATTTCAGCGTCGGGCTGTTGAATCCCGACGACTGGAACGGCAAATATATCGGACTGTCGAAGGACGACGGAGATAAACAATCTCCACTGTTGCGAAAACATTTCGATGTGACCGACGTCGCGGGAACATTTTTGTTACACGTCAATTCGCTGGGTTATCACGAAATTTACGTGAATGGCCAGAAAGTCGGCGATGAAGTACTTGTTCCGGCGGTTTCGCAGTTCGACAAACGTTCGCTCGTTGTGACTTACGACGTCGCGGAATATATTCATAAAGGGCATAACGACCTGGTTGTATGGCTTGGAAAAGGATGGTACAATATGGGATTGCCCGGCGTTGTTCACGAGGGTCCCGCGGTGAGAGTGCAACTCGAACAGGTGCTGGATAAAAAACGTAACACGCTGCTTGCGACCGACGAATCGTGGCAGGCGTGTGAAAGCGGATATTCCGATTTGGGGACGTGGAACTACGGGAATTTCGCCGGCGAAAAAATCGACGCGTCCATCCTCCCGGCTGCGCTTTCGGCGGCCGAACTGGATATGCTGACGTGGAAAAATGTCGCCGCAGTCGACGTCCCTGAACACAAAGCAACGCCGCAAATGACCGAAAATAACCGGATAATGGAAACCGTTAAGCCGGTAAATCTCAGCCATACGGACGAGGGCGTATGGTTGGCTGATATGGGCAAAGCATTGACAGGATGGGTCGAAGTTAAATTCCCGAAACTGAAGGCAGGACAGGAAATCGTTCTGGAATACTGCGACCATCTCAAAGACGGCAATTTCGTCGACCAAAGACAGAAAGACCTCTACATCGCTTCCGGCAAAACGAATGAAACGTTTCGCAACAAGTTTAATTATCACAGCTTTCGATATCTGAAAATAAGCGGACTGCAGCAAATCGAAGCTGAAAACATCTCCGGAATGCTGATTCATACTGCTTACCGGACGTCATCGTCGTTTGCATGTTCCGACGAAGATATGAACGCCGTGCACAATCTGGTGCAACATGCCCTGTACTGCCTGAGCCTCGGCGGTTATCTGGTGGACTGCAACCATATTGAGCGGCTGGGTTATGGAGGCGACGGTCACGCATCGACCATCACGGCGCAAACCATGTTCGACCTCGCGCCTCTGTATGCCAACTGGCTGCAGGCATGGGAAGACTGTATCCGCGACGACGGCGGACTGCCCCATACTGCGCCAAACCCCTACGCCGCAGGCGGCGGTCCTTACTGGTGCGCCTTTATCGTTACCGCACCGTGGAGCGCTTACATTAACTATGCCGACCGCCGTTTCCTGGAAAAATATTATCCGGTGATGAAACACTGGATACAGTATGTGGACGCATATACGGTTGACGGTCTGTTGAAACGCTGGCCAGACCTCGATTACAGAAACTGGTATCTGGGCGACTGGGCAACTCCGAAAGGCGTTAATCAAACCGACGCAGCATCCATCGATATTGTGAACAACTGCGTCGTGAGCGAATGTTACGCTATTATGGAGAAAATAGCGCATCTGCTTGGCAGGGACGACGAGGCAAACGGGTTTTCGGAACGTAAAACGAAACTGGACACGAGGATACAGGAGACGTTTTTCGATGAAGCGACGTCGAACTATGCGAGCGGCTCGCAAATCGACCTTGTGTACCCGATGCTTGTCGGGGCGACTCCTGCAGATGCGGCGGAAAATGTTGTAAAACGCCTCTTTACCGAAACCGAAGAAAAACATAAGGGGCATTTCGCAACAGGTTTGGCAGGCATCCCGACGCTTGTCGAATGGGCTGTGCAGCATAATCAACCCGACTTCATTTATTCCATGCTGAAAAAACGCGATTATCCGGGCTATCTCTATATGATTGATAACGGAGCAACTGCCACATGGGAACACTGGGACGGCGAACGCAGTCATATTCACAACTGTTACAACGGAACAGGCGCATGGTTTTATCAGGCTATCGGAGGTATCAGGACTGACGAAAACGCTCCGGGATACAAACATGTCTTCATAGATCCACAAATTCCCCGCGGCGTCACCTGGGCTAAAACAACGAAAGATACGCCTTATGGCGATGTCGTCGTAAACTGGCAGCTGAATCACGACGTGCTGGATATGGAAATCGTCGTCCCGTTCGGAAGCGCGGCGACGGTGATTCATCCAAAAAACGCTCGCGAATATTCCCTCGCCGGCGACCTCAGGCAAACCGTCAAAGAGAAACAAATCGAACTGGGCAGCGGGAAATTCAAAATAACGTACTTTTTGAATTGAGCAATGTCATCAAGTCAGGAAAAATCATCAGAGATGCTTCGGAAAGACATATTTTCCGGCCAGACGTTATAACGGTTGGCCGGCCGTTATAACGGTTGGCCAGCCGTTATATGTTTTGGTCAGCCGTTATAACGTATGGTCAACCGTTATATGTTTTGGCCAGCCGTTATATGTTTTGGCCGGCCGTTATATGTTTTAGCCAGCCGTTATATGTTTTGGCCGGCCGTTGTAACGTATGGCCGTCCGTTATGTCTTTTGGAGGGAAAAGATGTGACATGCCTGTGCTTTGCATACGATTTGCGATGCGGATATGAACGGATGCTAACGTACTGAAAAACTCGACAGTAGATGAAACGTGTGACATGCAGCGAGTGCGGCCGTTTCGGTTCGCAGGCGGCTTTCGCCCAGAGAAACGGGCACGAAACCGTGCTGTTCGGCAAAGGCCGTTTCGTCTTTGCTGAAATCGCCTTCCGGGCCGATCAGGATGGTGACATCTTCGCCGGCGCGGCAGACATGCTGCAGGAGTTGCGTCTGCGGGTCGGCATCACAGTGGGCGATGAATTTCTGTCCCTCGCGCGGCCGGTCGACGAATGTTCGGAAGCCGGTCATTGCGTACAGGTCGGGAAGCAGGGCTTTTTGGGATTGCTTGATGGCGCTGACGAGGATTTTTTCGAGACGCGCCGTTTTTATTTCGCGCCTTTCGGAGAAGCGGCAGTTGAGGCACGTGATGGTGTCGATACCTATTTCGGTTGCCTTTTCGACAAACCATTCCATGCGTTCCATGCTCTTGGTCGGCGCCACGGCTATATGTATCCTGAAATGCCGCGAGAGGTCCGGCCGCCACCGTCCGGCAACGGTCACTTCACACTGCCGGCCGTGCGGACGGACGATGATGCATCGATAAAAGAATCCCTTGCCGTCGGTCACCGTGATTTCGTCGCCTTCGGTCAGTCGCATGACGCGCATGGCATGTTGCGTCTCTTCTTCGGGCAGAAAGTGAACGGTGGATATGTCGGGGGCGTAGAAAAGCGTCATTTCGTTCTATCCTGAAATCATCCCGATGATGGTGGCGGAAAGTATGGATACCAGCGTGCCGGCAATCATCGACTTAAAGCCCAGCCCGGCAATCACAGAGCGTTTTTCGGGCGCCATAATGCTAAGCCCGCCAACCAACATGCCGACAGATGCTACATTGGCAAAGCCGCACAGGAGATAGGTGGACATGACGACGGATTTTTCGTAGACAAACATGCCCGCGCCCCGCCACTGCTGCATCTGGAAATAAGCGACAAACTCGTTCAGCACGGTTTTCTGTCCCAGCAGCGAGCCGACTGTTACCATATCATCTGCCGGGACGCCGGTCAGCCACATCAGCGGAGACATGACGGCGCCCAGCATGAACTGCACCGTGAAGCCTTCTGCCTTGCCGCCCGTGACGGCGGCCACCCAACCGTTCAGCCCCGTATATCGTCCGATTATTCCTTCGAAAACATAATTCACGAGCGCAACCAGTGCAATAAATACCAGCAGCATGGCGGCAATATTCACCATCAGTTTGATGCCCAGCGAGACGCCCGAAGCCAGCGCCTCGATGGCGTTTTTATGTTCGCTTTTCGTCGCGGCCGCGACCTGGACGGCGACGGATTCGGTCTGCGGATAAATCATTCTGGCAAACACAATGGCGGCAGGAGCAGCCATCACCGACGCCGAGAGCAGATGTTTGGCAAAGAATACCTGCGCCGACGGATCGTTGCCGCCCAACATGCCAATATACGCGCCCATAACCGTCCCCGCAATTGTACCCATACCCGAAACCATTATCAGAAACAGTTCGGATCTGTTCATCGCCGGGATGTAGTTCCGTATCATCACGGGCGCTTCGGTCATGCCGAGAAATACGTTGCCCGCTACGACCAGGCCTTCCGCGCCGGAGATTCCCCTTAGCGCACGCCGCAGCAACCACGAAAAGGCGCCGACGATTCGCTGGATAACTCCCCAGTGATAAAACAGCGAAACCAGCGCCGAAAAGAAAACCAGCGACGTGAGTGAATGTATAAGGAAGACCATGCCGTTTTCGCGCGACGCATACGGCCCCAGCAAAAAAGCCACGCCTTCCTGCGTGAAACTGATCAGCTTGACGAAAATCTTGCCCGCATACTCAAAAAAGATGCCGACAAAAGGCACGTAAAGAATCGAAAGCGCCATGATAATCTGCAGAAACAGTCCCGATGCAACCAGCCGCCAGTCGATACGCTTGCGGTCGGTGCTGAAAAGCCACGCGATGAAAAGCACCGCCGCCATGCCCAAAACGCCGCGCAGCAGCGACAAACCGTCGAATCCGCTCGATTCAATCATACATCGTCCTCCTCCTCACGTCGCTGCAACTCGTCTCTGAAGATTTTGGCAAGTTCGTAATTTTCCTCTTCAATCACTCTTTCCATGCGTTCTTCAATTTCGCTCTTTTGCAAAAGCCGCAGCCATTCGTGAAATTTGTGTACGTCGTCCATTTCGCCTGAATCCGGATTTTGGGAAAAAAGCGTATCGCCTTTTTCCGTTATATTGCCTTCTTCAAGCACAATGCCGCATTTTTGCATGATGGATTCATACGTAAAGATGTCGCATTTCATCCTCAGGGCAATGGCCACAGCATCCGAAGTGCGGGAATCGATACGGACTTCGTGCCTGTTGCCGTCCGTAAAAACCATCTCCGAAAAGTATATGCCATCTTCAAAACGGCATATCAGCACTTCCAGTAAACGGATTTTGAACGCTTTGGAAAAACGCACAAACAAATCGTGCGTCAAAGGGCGAGGCGTCTGGATATTCTCCAGCGCAATGGCGATGGATTGTGCTTCCGATAAGCCCATGATAACCGGAATCCGCCGGGGACCATTTTCCGACAAAATCAGCGCGTATGCCCCCGATTTGATCTGACTGTTTGTCAATCCCTGTACTTTCAGTTTAATTTTTGCATCCATTCTTATTATTTTTGCATCTCCAACCGTCGAACTTCAATTTTTTGAATCTTGAATTTTGAACTGCCGGAATCTAAATTTCAACTCCTCCTCAATTTCATCTGCCGTCGCATCTTTCAGCAGGAAACGCTTCTCACCGTCCAGCAGATAAAGAGCAGGCAGTCGGGCGAAATCATAAAGATTGTCCAAAATGATTTTCACTTCCGGATCATAACCGTTTATCCACCCGGCGGGCACATGCGAACTGTTTGCCATCCACAGCGTCGCGTCTTCTTCCGGATAAACAGCCAGCAGCAGCAATTTTTTCGCTCCGCTCAGCCGTTCAATGACCGGCGAAGCATCCAGCCGCTTCATTAACGCATGGCAATCTTCGCACGAAGGGTCGTAGAAGCAAAGCAACAACGCCTCCGCCCGAAGAGAATACATCCGTATTTCCTCGCCCGACGCCAGCGTGCAAATGAAATCATTCGCCTGTTCAAGCGTATCCCGGGCAGATTGCTGCGCATGACAAACAACTGCAAACCACAACCATAAAATAACATATCCGCACTTCACATACATACCGTCTGCTGTTTTGCGGGCAAAGATAGAAAACAATTGACAATTAATAATTACATTTGTCGCGCAAAACGAAAACTTTTATATGATAGATCAGGCAACGAAAGACAGAATTCTGGATGCCGCGAACATTGTGGATGTAGTATCCGAATTTGTGACACTGCGTAAGCGTGGCGTCAACTACGTCGGCCTGTGTCCTTTCCATGCAGACAGTTCCCCTTCGTTCTACGTCTCCCCGTCGAAGAATATCTGCAAATGTTTTGCCTGCGGCGAAGGCGGTTCGCCCGTTTACTTCATCATGAAACACGAGCAACTGAACTACCACGACGCACTCCGTTTCCTTGCAAAAAAATACAATATCGAAGTACATGAAAAGGAGTTGACCGACGAAGAAAAACAGGTGCAGAGCGATCGCGAGAGCATGTTTATCGTCAACAACTGGGCGCAAAAACATTTCGTATCGCGCCTGCACGACCACGAAGAAGGACGGATGGCGGGCTTGCGCTATTTCAAGGAACGCGGTTTCCGCGAAGACATCATCCGGAAATTTCAACTGGGCTACAGTCTCGAACAGCGCGACGACCTCTACCGGGAAGCGACGAAGATCGGATACCGAAAAGATTTTCTCGAAAAGACGGGACTTGTCCTGTTTCACGAAAACGGAACGGCAAACGACCGTTTCCGCGGCCGGATTATCTTTCCCGTGCATACGCTCAGCGGCAAGGTAGTGGCTTTCGGCGGACGCATCCTGAAGAAAAACGAGAAAACAGCGAAATACATCAATTCGCCCGAAAGCAGCATATATCACAAAAGCAGCGAATTGTATGGCATTTATTTCGCTCGCCAGTCGATAGCCAGGGCAGACAAATGCTTCCTTGTCGAAGGCTATACGGACGTCATTTCGATGCACCAGTCGGGCGTCGAGAACGTAGTCGCTTCTTCGGGCACGGCGCTCACGCAGGGACAGATAAACCTGATTCACCGAATGACGGACAACATTACGGTCATCTACGACGGTGATGCGGCCGGCATCAAAGCCGCTATTCGAGGCATCGACCTGCTACTCGAAGAAGGGATGAACGTCAAGGTAGTGCTCCTCCCCGAAGGCGAAGACCCCGATTCGTTTGCCCGTTCGCATAACGCTGCCGAATTGACATCGTATATCAGCGAACATGAAGTCGACTTCATCCGCTTTAAAACCAGCCTGCTACTGGAAGAAGCCGGAAACGATCCTCTCAAGCGGGCATCGCTCGTTTCCGACATCATCCGCACCGTAGCCGCAATTCCCGACAATATCAAACGGACATTCTATATCAACGAGTGCAGTGATTTGCTGGATATTGAAGAACGGGTACTAATCAACGCGCTCAACAAAATACGCGCAGAACGTCCCAAAAAGCAACAGACCGTATCTGCCGTACAAAACGACGGCGCACGGACTGAATCCAAAGCGCAAACGGAAAACGTGCAAGGCGCGGAAAAAACGAACGAAGCCCCGCCTGATGCGGAAATCATACGCATCGTATCTGAAAAACATGCGGCGGCATCGCCTTTCAGACCATTTGAAGAGGCGCTGTTGCGTTATGTAGTGCCCTTCGGCGAGCGGATTTTGTATGAAGATACGGAAGAAGACGAACATACGGTCATCCGCGTGGCAGAGTTTATCCTGTCCGAATTGAAACAGGACGGATTCTCCTTCCATACACCTGAATATAAGGAGCTTCTCGAAGAAGCCGCACTGCGTTGCCGCGAAGAAGGATTCAACTCGTCCCGGTATTTTGTATCGCATCCCGACCCGCTTATAAGCCGCATAGCCGTTAAGCTGCTGAACGATAACTGCCTTATTCAATATGAAGAAAGCATCGCTCCGCCCGAACCGCTGGCCGGATGGGAACTGATGGAATGGGAACGCCGGCAATACGAACAAAAGCAGGCCTTCGAACAGTTAATCCGCCGAGACCTCTTTGCACTCAAAGATGCGCACATCAGGCAAAGAATGGACGACATAAGCCGGGAAATCAAACGCCTGCAACGCGAAGGAAAAATGGACGAAGTCATCGAACTGATGAAGGAACTGGATCAGCAGAACAAGATAAAAAGCTTCCTTAGCAATGAACTGGGAGAACGTGTAATTTTACGAATGTAGGCCATGTATTTTGTTGAAATTGAAAATGTAGTAAAACAATATGCCCATCACCTGGCGCTGGACCATGTGAATGCAGGCATTCCCAAAGGGAAAATCTTCGGACTGCTCGGTCCCAACGGCGCAGGTAAAACGACGCTGATACGCATTATCAACCGCATTACGGCGCCCGACAGCGGTATTATCCGTTTCGACGGACGCCCAATGCAGCCTTCCGACATCTTCAGAATCGGTTATCTGCCCGAAGAACGGGGTCTGTACAAAAAAATGAAAACAGGCGAACAGGCAATCTATTTCGCACGGCTGAAAGGTCTTAACAGTAGCGACGCCCGAAAACGCCTGACGTACTGGTTCGATAAATTCGACCTCATGCCGTGGTGGAATAAGCGGCTCGAAGAACTCTCGAAAGGCATGCAGCAAAAAATCCAGTTTATCATCACAGTAGTTCATCAACCTGATTTGCTGATTTTTGACGAGCCTTTCAGCGGCTTTGACCCGATTCATACGAATTTGCTGAAAGACGAAATGCTGGCGCTCAAAAACGCAGGCTGCACGCTTATCTTTTCGACGCACAACATGGTTTCGGTCGAAGAAATATGCGACGAGATTGCGCTTATCGACCGGTCGAAGGTGATTCTTACAGGAAATATCCGCGATGTGCGCGAACGGTTTAAGGAAAACATTTTTCGCGTATGCGTGACAGGCAACAGCATCCGTACGTCGCACGAAGGATACACCGTTCTGTCCGAACGGAAAAACGACTTCCATACGGAATTGATTATCCGTAAAAACGGTGCCGACAGCAATTCGGCTTTGCTGCAAATATTGTCGCAACAATACGAAATTCATTTATTTAACGAGATACTTCCATCGATGCACGACGTCTTTGTCCGTGCCGTGAAAGGAAATGTCCAAATATAGTAGATGTATATGAATAAATTAAGTTTGATTGTCCGGAAAGAATACATCCAGCGTGTGAGCAAGAAATCGTTTCTGCTGCTGACTTTTCTGATGCCGTTTCTGTTTGTCGCCATGATGTTCGTGCCTTTGTGGTTGAGTTCCGTCAAAAGCGGAGAAGTGCGTAATGTCGTTATCGTCGACAGGACAGGCAAATATGCACCGCTGTTCGAAAATACGGACTCATATCGTTTCATACATGGCGACAAGTCGATGGAGGCATACCGTGCAGACGACAACAGGGAAATCTTCGCCGTGCTGAACATCGCTTCCGACCTGCTGCAGGACCCTTCCGCCGCAACGCTCTATTCCGAAAAACAGATTCCCAAAGACTTGTCGTCCCTCATCAACCGTGTGTTGACGAAGCGAATGGAACAGGACAAACTGGCCTCATTCCAAATCCCCGGCCTGGAAAAAATCATCAAAGAAAGCCGCGTATCGTTCAACATACATACGGTCAAGTGGGGAAAAGACGGCAGCGAACACGTTTCTTCGATACAGATCGCCCAGTTGACAGGTTTTCTTTCTACATTTATTATATACATGTTCATTTTGATGTACGGAGCGATGGTGATGCAGGGTGTGATGGAAGAGAAGACGAGCCGCATTATGGAGATAATGGTTTCGTCCGTCAAGCCGTTCGATTTAATGATGGGTAAAATTATCGGCATCGGACTGGTCGGACTGACGCAGATATTTCTGTGGGGAATACTGGTTGGCATCCTGCTCGTAGCAGGCGGGCTGTTCTTTCCCGGCCTTACTCAAGCGGATGCAGCCGCGCAGGTGCAAGCTGGAAGTATGATGACAGACTCTTCGACGCTGCAATGGATTGCCACGTTGCAGTCCGTCAGCTTCATCGAATTAATAAGCTACTTTATCTTTTATTTCATAGGAGGTTATCTTTTGTATGCTTCCGTTTTCGCAGCCATTGCTTCGGCAGTGAACAGCCCGGAAGACACGCAGCAGTTTATGGTGCCAATTACGATATTGTTGGGATTTGCCTTGTATGTTGGGATTTACAGTTCAGAGAATCCTGATGGTGCTATGGCTTTCTGGTGTTCGCTGATTCCGTTCACTTCGCCTGTCGTGATGATAATGCGTATTCCGTTCGAAGTTCCGATATGGCAAAAGCTGCTTTCCATCACGCTTTTGTTTGCCGCGGCCATCGGTCTGGTGTATTTTGCGGCAAGGATTTACCGCGTGGGGATATTGATGTACGGTAAAAAACCACACCTGAAAGAAATCCTCAAATGGATCACTTTCAGGTGAGTTTTGGTTTGTTTATTGTGGTTTATCCCAGGTAGGATTTCAAAAGTTTGCTGCGCGAGCCTTGTCTGAGCCGGCGAATGGCTTTTTCTTTTATCTGGCGCACACGTTCGCGCGTCAAGCCAAACTTGTCGCCGATTTCCTCGAGCGTGACTTCCTGGCAGCCAATGCCAAAAAACATTTTGATAATCTCGCTTTCGCGTTCGGTCAAGGTAGAGAGCGCCCTGTCGATTTCTTTCGACAGCGACTCGCTCATCAGCGTACCGTCGGCCACCGGCGCATCGTCATTCACCAGCACATCCAGCAGGCTGTTATCTTCGCCTTCCACAAACGGAGCGTCTACCGAAATATGCCTTCCCGACACTTTCAATGTATCGGATATTTTATCTACCGGAATATCAAGCTCTTCCGCAAGCTCTTCGGGCGACGGTTTGCGTTCATTTTCCTGCTCGAAGCGCGAAAAGGTCTTGCTGATTTTGTTCAGCGAACCGACCTGATTCAGCGGCAGGCGCACGATACGCGACTGCTCTGCCAGGGCCTGCAAGATGGACTGGCGAATCCACCATACGGCGTAGGAGATGAACTTGAATCCTCTTGTTTCGTCGAATTTCTCCGCGGCCTTAATCAGACCCAGATTGCCTTCGTTAATAAGATCGGGAAGACTGAGACCCTGATTTTGATATTGTTTTGCGACAGAAACAACAAAGCGCAGATTTGCGCGCGTAAGTTTCTCCAATGCCTTGCGGTCGCCTTTCTTTATGGCCTGAGCCAGCTCAACTTCTTCTTCTACCGTGATAAGATCCTCACGTCCAATCTCCTGAAGATATTTGTCCAGCGATGCACTTTCGCGATTGGTAATCGATTTTGTAATTTTTAATTGCCTCATTCTATCTGAATTTTGTATGAGATTATAACCTTCTACGAGGCTGCAAAAGTAGTTGTTTTTTTTCAAATACGAAAATAAAACAACTACTTTGCATAAACATTACCAATCATTAATCGTTCAGATCAATGGCTATATATTCCATTCTTTTGACATCGGGATAGAATCCTTTGATATACAACCCTCTGTCGTCCGGTTCTTTCTTTATGACCGCTTCAACCACCTTGATTAGATTGTCGGACGTCGAGATACGGTTATCATTGGCCGTCAATATGATAAATCCGTTCTTGATGCCGGCGTCCTTCAGTTTTCCGTTTTTCAGGTCGGTTACTTCAACACCGAAGTTTATCCCAAGACGAAGTTTCGCATCCCTCGTCAGTTCCTTGAACGACGCGCCAAGAATATCGTCAGGCGACTGATATTTAATGGCGTCGGTTGTGCCGTGGTCGTTTTTCAACTCGACGGTGAACTTTTTTGCGTCGTTGCCGCGCTGTATCTGCACTTCAACCTTGTTGCCCGGACTGTAACGGCTCAACTGTCCGCGCAGTTCGTGGTAGTTCTTTATCTTCGTGCCGTTGATGGAGGTTATCACATCGCCTGTCTGAATCCCGGCTTTCTGTGCGGAACTGTTCGCCGGGAACCTGGCCACATACACGCCTTCCTTCACTTTCAGTTTTTCGTACTCTTCGGGCGACTCCGTTTTCAACACGCTGAGATCGGAAACCTCTACACCCAGCATCGCCCTTTGTACGATACCGTACTGTTTGATGTCGGTTATGACTTTCTTCACGATGCTGATGGGAATCGCGAACGAATATCCCACGAAATTACCCGTCTCGCTATATATCAATGTATTGATGCCGACAAGTTCGCCGCGCGTATTGACCAGTGCGCCGCCGCTGTTTCCGGGATTGACGGCGGCATCCGTCTGAATATATGATTCGATTTTTTCCTGCGATGCATTTCGCCGGTTGCCGTTGTAGCCCGACAATAAATCTGCGCGACCGGTTGCACTCACAATTCCTGCGGTAACGGTCGACTTCAGATTGAACGGATTACCTACGGCAAGCACCCATTCGCCCACCTTCAACGCATCGGAATTGCCAAAGGAAATCACGGGGAAATCATCTCCGTCGATTTTCAACAATGCAACGTCCGTCAGATCGTCACGACCTATCAGCTTGGCCTTATATGCCTTATCGTCGTTTGTGGTCACTTCGATTTCGTCGGCGCCATCAATCACGTGATTGTTTGTGACGATGTAACCGTCGGTCGAAATAATTACGCCCGAACCGAATCCCACACGCGGCTGACGTCTGTAGTTACGCATCCCGTCGCCAAAGAAAAATTCAAACGGGTCGAAATACTCCCTGCCTTCACCTCCTCCGGAAGGATTGGCAATCGATTTGATGTGAACTACTGCATTGACACTGAGTTCGGCAGCCTTTGTGAAGTCGATGTTCTCGGCTGCAACCGATGCATAGTCGACAAGCCTTGCCGGTTGCTTGAATGTTGAACTGGTTTCAGCAGTAGCTTTTCGTCCGTCTTTGCTGAGTTTTGCCATATATACCATTGTCCCAAAGGACGTTGCAAAACTTATTGCCGCCACACCGGCAACGATCAAAACTTTTTTCCAAATACCTTTCATAGTCCAAATACTTAATTAAACTGTTAATTTTAAAACTTCTATTTTCCTTACTAAGACTCAAAAAAAGTGCATTTGTTACATGCGGGTGCGACTTTTTTTGCACTTTTAACTCATGAAGCAAGTCATTAACCCGGCTTAACGCTATGGATTATACATGCATATCATTTTAACATTCCGTGCAGGTCATTTTGACAGTCGCAAACATGCCATTTCAGGTTTCTTCTCAATTGTTTCCTTATCCGGCAAATTCACGGGTGCATTGGGTGCATTTCACAGGGAGAGCAAATGTTCCAGCAGGATTTTGACGCCCGTACCTATCAAAATGATTCCTCCCGCAATGCCCACAAGTTTCACTTTGGCTTTTTTCCCGAAATGGAATCCAAAATACACGCCGCACGCAACCGCCGCAAATGTTCCGCTTCCGATGATTACCGCCTGCCAGACAATCGGGCTTTTCAGCACGGCAAGCGAAATGCCTACGGCAATGGCGTCGATACTCGTGGCAAGAGCCATATAGATTAATGTCCTGTTGTTCAAAAGATCAATGGTGCGTTCCGCTTTTTTGAACAGTTCCTCGTAGATCATCCGTCCGCCCAGATAGGCAAGCAATCCGAATGCAACCCAGTGGTCGAAGGTGTAAACATACCGCTCGAATCCTCTTCCGAACAAGTATCCTGCCAGCGTCAATCCGCCCTGGAAAAGGCCCATAATGAGCGCAATTTTCAGCACATGCCACCAACGGCAATGCTTGATTGACGCGCCTCCGACAACAGAAACCACCAGACTGTCCATCGAAAGACCGACCGTCATCATAATCACATCGAAAATCATTTTTCCGGCCTGGTTAAAAATGGTCTGTGACGATAATTTCTGCTGCCGCTTTACGCTGTTTCGGTGTCTGTTCGAACAATTCGGGACTGGCGGGATAGCCGACGGGGATGATTACCGTCGCTTCGATGCCGGAGGGCAGCTCGAATAATTCGGCACATCGCTTTGCGTCGAAATGGCAGACCCAGCATGTCCCCAGCCCCTGCTCGGCAGCGGCAAGACAAATATGCTCGGCGGCGATCGAGACGTCGATATCCGCGTGGTCTTTACCGTCGAACGGACGCTTCCACGACTGGTTGTGGTCGCTGCAAACGAGGATATAGAGTGGAGCGGTCTTGAACCATTCGCGCGCATAGCACGCCTGTATTTTCGCCCTTGCCTCGGCCGACCGGATCACGACAAATCGCCACGGCTGAAAATTACATGCCGACGGCGCCAGCCGCGCAGCCTCCAGCACATAGTCCACTTTCTCCGGTTCAACGGATTTTTCGGAATAATTCCTGATGGAACATCTTTTTCGGATTAAATCATTTATTTGCATACCATTATATTTCTCTTTCAATACAATACCTGTTTCGGCTCGGCGAATTGCGCGAAACCAGTTCGCCGAGGAATCCCGACAAAAACAGCTGCGTGCCTAAAATCATAGCCGTCAGCGAAATGTAAAAGAACGGACTGCTCGCCACCAGCGGACGCAGATCGCCCGAAAACATGGACAGCATCTTAAGCACAAGCACATATATCAACGCCACAAAACCGATCAGAAACATCACGCTGCCCCACAGCCCAAAGAAATGCATCGGTTTTTTCCCGAACTTGGACGTAAACCAGAGTGTCAGCAAGTCCAGATAGCCGTTGACGAAACGGTTCAATCCGAATTTGCTCGTGCCGTGTCTGCGAGCCTGATGCTTGACGACTTTCTCACCTATCCTGTTGAATCCTTCCATTTTAGCCAGATAAGGTATCAGGCGGTGCATGTCGTTGTATATTTCGATATTCTTGACCACCGTATTTCTGTAAGATTTCAGTCCGCAGTTGAAATCGTGCAGGCAGATGCCGGAAAACTTCCTTACCGTCGCGTTGAAAAGTTTGGTCGGAAGGGTTTTCGACAGCGGGTCGTATCTTTTCTTCTTCCAGCCCGAAACGAGGTCATAATTATCTTCCTTGACCATTCTGTACAATTCGGGTATTTCGTCGGGACTGTCCTGCAGGTCGGCATCCATTGTGACGACAACATCGCCCTGCGCCCGCTGAAAACCGCAGTGCAAAGCCGGAGATTTTCCGTAGTTACGCCTGAACTTAATGCCTTTCACGTGAGACGACCGCTGCGCCAATCGCTCGATAATCTCCCACGAATTGTCTGTACTGCCGTCATTTATATACAGCACCTCATAGCTGAAATGGTTTTCTTCCATGACCCGTTCGATCCAGGCATGCAATTCGAGAAGCGATTCCGCTTCGTTATAAAGAGGTATAACTACTGAAATATCCATTATTCTGAAATAAATTAGCGTACAAAGATAGCAAAAGTATCGTGAATACCGTCATTTTTTGCCGGATAAAAAATAAGGACACAAAGTTTTTACACAAGGGACACTGTGTCTGCTTTGTGAGCCTTGTGATAAACTTTTGTACTCTTTGAGGTTTAAAAGTTTCGCAGCAAAAGCGACAAATCGACGCAGTCAAAATGCATCCATTTCAAACTTTTTTTGCATCGGAAATGAATTTTTTTTCTGTTTTTTTTGTGTATTTCCAGTGAGATGTATTAACTTTACGCGCCCGTTGATGTGTATCAGTGGCCAATATCAGGATTATTCGAATAGATATGCATGATATTCAGCCTGATGCACGACAGGATAAGGCAAATTCTTTCGGCCGGAGCCGGAAACGTTTGCTCAATATGAATATGGATTATAAACTTAAAAAGATAAAGATATGAAACTTGTAAAAACTTTTTTTATTGCGTGGCTGATGGCCATGGTTTGTGGGGGAGTTTGTTATGCGGAAGCAAAACCGGGTGACACATTCTCTAAAACGACATCTGCGGGTACAACCTTTTATTATGTAATTACCGATACAACCTCTGCACATCGAACCGTAGAAGTGGTCAAGCATAATGATTACACAAATTTATCAGGCTCGATTACTATTCCTGATACCGTTAAAACTTCAGTTTCGCCTGATACAACTTATTATGTGACAACCATAGAAGAAAAAGCGTTTAGGTTATGTACCAATTTAACATCTGTTACGCTTCCCAATTCGATAGATACTATTAAAACCGAGGCGTTCAGAGGGTGTGGTAGCTTAACTGGCGTTACGATAAATGGTACTCCTTCTTTAAGAATAATTGGCGATAGTGCCTTTTATAGTTGTAATAACTTGACAAATTTTACAATACCGAATACCGTAACCAAGATTGGAGTAAGAACTTTTATTAATTGTGCAAAATTGGAACAGATTACAATACCGGGGAGTGTTGTCTTTATTGATCAGTATGCATTTTGGGGTTGTACGGGAATAAAAAAAATAAAGGTTAACTGGACATCCTTCAACGGCGTCACAGTAAATAGTAATGCAGTTAACAAAATTAGCAACCAAATAGATACAATAAAACTGATTGTCCCGGAATCGGCATTAAGTATTTATACGTCGACGAGTCCATGGAACGAGTTTCTGATACCGCAACGAACGGTTACCGCCGACGAAGCCGGCAATATTCCAATTTCGACGATTTCGCTTCGGCCACAGGCCACAGCGGATTCATTTTACTTGA
>JAISXP010000122.1 GCA_031270465.1 Tannerella sp.
TTCAAGGTCGTGATCTGCCATATTCCACCGGACAACAGTTGGCACGGCGATGCGGAAGTCATGAAGAAGTTCGTCCCGGTTCTGAACAAAGCCGGCATAGACATCATGCTCAGCGGCCATCTGCACCGGCATATCAAGCGGGACGCCAATGACAAGGTTCATTTTCCGGTGCTGGTGAACTCGAATAACGCCGTTATCAAGGCAAAAGCTACCACGCGGGAACTTCTTCTCGAAGTAATATCCGTAACGGGTGACAAAGTCGATTCGCTTACGATAAAAAAGCAGTAAACGAACATTCTTGATCCTGATCACACATTGGTAAATAATAGTATATATGAAACAACTTTTTTTTACAGCAATCGTCCTTTTGGCGATGACATTTGTATCGGCATGTGCGCCGAAATCCACTCCTGTAATGACGGCGGAAGTGAATCCCGACAACGGGCAGTTTATCATTCGGGAATCAGGCAAACCGGTCTTGCAGTACAATTACCAGACGGTTTACGAAGACGATGTGATACGCCCCGAAAGTCAGAAGGACAAAAAATTTGAGTACTATCCGATAGGCGGCGGCGTTTATCTGGATGAATACTACAAATCCAATCCCGCAGTAAGCAACGACGGCAAGGCCACGTCGGCGATATGGGCGGTTCCGCGCAGCGACTATATTCATCCGCTGTACGGGCCGGACGGCGAAATGCTGACCAGCGACTGGCCGGACGCCGACCATCCTCACCACAGGGGAATCTTTTGGGCATGGCCCGAAGTGGAATACGGTTCCGAACGTAGCGACCTCTACGCGCTGCAAAGAACTTTTGCCCGTCCGACGGGAAATGTGAAATGTACCGCCGGTTCGGAATATGCCGAAATCAAAGCCGAAAACCGGTGGATATGGGGAGAAAGAAAAGCGATTGTCCGCGAATGGGTGACCATCCGTGCGTACCGTGCATCGGAAGAACGCCGCGTGATCGACCTGACAGTCCAAATGCAGGCGCTGGTGGACAGTGTTACGATCGCCACGCGCTTCACCAACAGCTATGGCGGATTGAACGTGCGGATGGCCACACCGAAGGAGCAGAAGATTTCGCACTATACCGACACGACAACCGTTTCGCCGGTACGGTGCTGGGCTGATTTCAGTGGAATTTTCGAAAGTGGTCGGTCGACTGCCGGAATGACGATTCTGCAACATCGCACAAACCCGGAATATCCGGGTAAATGGGTCGATTATCCGAATCTCTCGTGGGTGCAGCCTACCTTCCCGACGCCAAATACACGGTATTTGCTGAGCAGGGACAAACCGCTGATTCTGCGTTACCGCCTTATTGTACATCAGGGAGGAACACCTGGCGACGCGGTTTTGTCGAAACAGTGGGACGAATTTCATTCAATTAAAAATTAAAAATTACGAATTACGAATTAAAAGTTGAGCACTATTAAAGATATATCATTATGTATTCGAGAAGACAATTTATTAAGACAGCGGCTGCTGCGGCAATCACAGCGCCGTTGATTGTGAAATCCTCCACAGTTGCAGGATTGGGACACGTCGCTCCGAGCGACAAAATCAGTCTCGGTTTTATTGGTTGCGGCAGTATGGGAACTGTTAATCTTAACGAGTGCGTCAAGAGGGAAGATGTTGTGCTCACCGCTGCTGCCGACGTCTGGAAACAGCGCCTCGACGTGGTGTTGAACCGCTTCAAAGACTGTAAGGGTTATACCGACTATCGCGCATTGCTGAATCACGACGGACTCGACGCCGTGATTATCGCAACGCCCGCTCACTGGCACGCGCTCCAGGCAATCGCAGCGGCAAAAGCAGGAAAACATATCTATCTGCAAAAACCGATGAGCATGTTTCTCGGCGAAAGTCTGGCCATCCGCAACGCCGTTCGCCGTCACAAGGTCATTTGCCAGATAGGCACGCAAATCCACGCCGGCGACCACTATCGCCGTATGGTCGAACTCGTCCGTTCGGGCAATCTCGGCCATATCTCTACCGTCCGCACTTTCTTTGTAATGAACGACGCACCCAACGGTATCGGCTCGGGATTCAACACCGACAGGGCGCCCGAAGGCTTGAACTGGAACGACTGGGTAGGCCCGGCACGCATGCAACCGTTCAATCCCAATTTGGTAAAAGATGCGTATTATCACGGTTTCTGGATGGATTTCAGCGGCGGATGGACGCCCGGCATGGCTCCGCATATCACCGACCTGCCGATCTGGGCGCTGAACCTCGACTATCCGACCGAAATCTCTTCGACAGGCGGTCGCTTCGTGCTAAAAGACGACGGCGATGCTTACGACAATCAGGAAATACTGTGGCGTTATCCGAACCTGACGATGACATGGATGTTTTCGTCGGTCAACAGTCATGGCTGGGCATTCCAGAATGTCGACCGTACGGGCATCGGTTACGAAACCGGCACACGACGCAGACTGGGCATATACTTCCACGGCACAAACGGCACGCTGATGACCGACTATTCATCGCATATCCTCGTCCCCGAAGGCAATAAGATGGACGGCATGGAGACGCCTCCGCAAACGATCCCCCCGTCGCCCGGACAGGAACACGAATGGCTCGACTGTATCAAAACCGGCAAACAACCGCTCTGCAATCCCGAATATCACGTCAAGGTGGATGTTCCGGTAGTATTGAGTCTGTTGTCGATGCAGCTCGGACGCAGCATCAAATTCGACCC
>JAISXP010000143.1 GCA_031270465.1 Tannerella sp.
AAGCGTAATTGGGCCTAAAAGAGGTTGCGTTTTCGCATCCCTGATCAATGCTTCCATCAGTTCAAACATCAATGCTTCACGGGGGGTGTTGTGCAGGCTTGTTGTAAGCACAGAGAAGTCCCTCTCGTTGGTGTAGTGCCATATCGCAATCTTGGTAGCCATCAGCGCAATCGTGTCGTCTATTGCCCCAAGGTGGCCGTATGCCGTTTGTATAGCGAGAAGATTGTGACCGGTATAGCCGTTGACGGTAAGCCACTGAATTTCTTTCAGGTTTGCCCGCAAGGCGTCCGAATACTGGAAAGGCGTTGCTACGACGTAGTTTTTTACCGAATCGGTCGTCACGCCTCCCGGCCTGGTGGTAATGACACCGGAATAGGAATGGAAGGGTACGGTAGCATCGATACAGTAGATCTGTCCGGTCGCGGAGTCGCCGACTCCAATTTTCGCCACGCCAATGGGAATATCGCCGGTGGTTGTCCACCATTCGTCGAGGCCGTGGCGCACGGTATACTTTATCTGAATGCCGTCGAAATACTGAACAATCAGACGGTAACTGACGGGGTCAGGTGCAGCCTTTACCTCCGGGGGTGCAAACAGCAGACATGCACCCAGCACTGTCAAAAAGAGAGAAAACTTTTTCATAATTTGTTTATTTATTTGTGTTGATAATATATATTGCTGTTACTTACGCCTATACATGCAATCCATAACATGTATGATTTCATGAAAGCGATATTTTTTGTCTGTCCCTGTTTAGCTTCTGTCCCAATTATACCTTAAAACGCTACAAAAATATGTCATTTTGCGGATGTACACAAGAAAAACAGGCTTTTTTTTGCAGTTCAATATATAAAAAAACTAAAAAATGCTGCCCTGTCCGGTTTGTACGGAAAATAGTTGTCAATTTTCCGCCCCCGGTTGACTAATTAAGGAAAATAACAGGTATATTTGCACGATTAAACATTAAAAAGGATATGAAAAAGCAGTCATTACTTACAATTATTATTCTGCTGATTGCGTTGGGCAATCCTGCGTATGCAGAAGGAAACCGCAAACCGGTGGGCGCAGACTTCTTCAAGGAAGTGCGCATGATTTCGAACCTGAAAGAGAAGAACGGATCGATCTATTTCATCATCAGACAGGCGAATATGGAAGACAACAATTACAAAAACGATCTCTACCGCCTCGAAGAGGGCGAACCTCGCCGCCTGACTTCGACCGGCGACGTGAGCAATTATTTCGTGATGGACGACGGCAGCATCGTGTTTCGCAATGTGCGGAATCCGAAAGACCGGGAGAAACTCCGTCGCGGCGAACCGCTTACGGTATACGTGCGACTGACCGATCGCATGGGCGAGGCCGAAGAGTTTCTGCGCCTGCCCTATTCCGTGGGCGACATCAAGTTCATCGACGACCGTCATTTCTTTTTTACCGCCGAGTATGACCACAATTTTGCCAGTCTGCTGGAACAGGCCGGCGGCGACATGGAGAAGGCTCTGAAGGAGAAGGAAAACAACAGTCCGTATCGCGTGTTCGAAGAGATTCCGTTTTGGTCGAACGGGCGCGGCGATGTGAGCGGCAAACGCAATCACCTGTACTGGTACGACGACGGCGAGGTGAAGGAGCTGTCCGAACCCTGGGAAACGGTCGGCGGGCTGGAACTCAGCCGTGACAGGCAGACGCTGCTCTATACGTCGAACACGTTCCGGGGCAAGTCGACCCGCGGCAACCGCCTGATGAGGCTTGCGGTCGCCACGCTCAAGGCTGAAGATATTTCACCTTTCGAAACGCCCGCGTCGTATGGCAGCATCACCTGCGTTTCGGACGACGAGATCATCCTGACCTCCAACCGCAGGTTTACGGAGATAAGCAGCGCGGCCTTCTTCCGTCTTCACCTGAAAAGTGGGAAATTAGACTCGCTCTACAGCGGCGACCCGTACGGAATGGGCGTAAGTATCGGTTCGGATGTCAAGATGGGGAACGCTTCGTCGGGCATCAGGACGGACAGAACCGGTTTCTACTATCTCACGACCGAGGCCGACCATGCCCCGCTGATTCATGTCGATTACAGAGACGGCGCCGTCACGCACGTCAACGGGGGCAGGGAGGTGATACTCGAATATCTCCCCTTCAAAGACGGCTTTCTTACGGTCGCCATGCTGGGCAACAAGGCGACCGAAGTCTGTTTCCTCGACAGGAAGGGCACGTTCACGGCGCTGACCTCGGTCAATGACCGGCTGCAGGAAGAATACAACATCATCACTCCGCTGCCGGTTACGTTTACGAACGGCGACGGTGTGGAGATTACGGGCTATGCCATTCCGCCGGCCGGATACGTGAAGGGACAGAAGTATCCCGCCATCCTGAGCATACACGGAGGGCCGCGTACGGCCTTCGGCGCCTGTCTCTTCCACGAAATGCAGTACTGGGCTAACCGGGGATACGCCGTGTTTTTTACCAACCCGACGGGCAGCGACGGCGGAGGGAATGCCTTTGCCAACATCAGCGCGAGGTATGGCACGGTGGATTATCGCGACCTGATGCAGTTTACCGACGTGGCCATCCGCACGTTCGACTTTATCGACCCTGACCGTCTGGGCGTCACGGGCGGTTCGTACGGCGGCTTTATGACCAACTGGATCATCGGACATACCGACCGTTTCAAGGCTGCCGCGTCGCAGCGTAGCATCGCCTCGTGGATTTCGTTCAGCAACACGACAGACATCGGCTTTACCTTCACCGCCACGCAGATAGGCGGCGACGTATGGACGAATCTCGACGGCCTGTGGACACAGTCGCCCCTCAAATATGCCGACAGGGTGAAAACGCCAACCCTGTTTATCCACAGCGAAGAGGATTACCGCTGCTGGCTGTCGGAGGGCATACAGATGTTCTATGCGCTGAAGTATTTCGAAGTGCCGGCGCGTCTCTGCCTGTTCAAGGGCGAGAATCATGAACTCTCGCGCTCGGGCAAGCCAAAAAACCGCGTCAGACGGATCGAGGAGATCACTTCGTGGATGGATATGTATCTTAAGTGATGATTCAAGATTCAAAGATTCGGGGGATATTCCCTGAAGACAATGGCTTTCCCGCCGGTCTCGACGTGAAAGATATGCCCTGTGGCTTCGTTGAGCGAGGCTTGCCACCAGCGGTTGAGAGTGCGGTTCGTCACCGGCCACCGCAGGCCGCGTAGCGTCAGCGGGACAGGTTCCAGACAGAAGACCGATACTTGCTGCCCGGGGTACGACTCGAACGCCGCATCGCCTGCGACGGGTGTCAACGTGCCATAGTCCGTCCACATCTCAACCTCCGCCATGTCGGCATAGTCGGCAAGCAGGCTGATGTTGCCAAGCGTATGGTCTTCGCGCTTGCCGGTGGCGCCGACGATGCACAGCCGCCGGTATCCCAGCGCGAGGCCGTAGTGTACGGTCTTCGTCAGGTCGTTGTTTTCCTGTTCGGAAAGGACGACAAGGCGGTTTCCCAGCCGTTCGCGCGCCTGCACCGAAATCGAATCGCCGTCGCCGACAACCGCCGCGGGCATGAGTCCTTTCGCCAGCAACGCATCCGCTGCGCCGTCGCAGCACAGCAGGCTGTCGCCATGCCGTTTTATCATCCCCAGCGGCGCAGGATGCGAAGGGAAACTGCCGTCGGCCAGAATCACGGCATCAAACGATGCGTCGCCCGCCTGCCTTATCGCTTTCCTTTCCATCCTTCTCCGGCCTTAACAAATCCTTACGACCGGAATATTCAGCAGATGCGCTAATTTTTCTATCGTTGCGGCGACGTGTCCCGTACCGATAGCGCAGTGGTGCGAGGGTCCTGCCTTCGACCATCTGTTGATGAACTCGCGCGCTCCCACCGGAAAACGATACCGGCTGTTGGTATTGCCGATTTCCAGCACAGGCCCCGCTACCGAAACACCCTCGGCAACCAAAAGATATATCCCGTCGCGACCCTCACATACCGAAAGCAGGGTTACATCGCCATGTCGAACCGACATCTGGATAGAAAGCCCCTTGCCCGGTTTTCCGTGATACACAGGTACGGGAACCAATTGAACCCGTCCTTCGGCGATGGCAAAATGAGCAGGGCCATCGTGTCCCAGCATCACAATATCGTCGTCGAAATCCATTGCGTAAAACTCGGAAAAAGAGCCACCGGCGCCTGTCAACGACATGATTTTCATCGCCTGCACGTTTTTCACCTCGCATTCGCCCGCTATGGGGACGCCTTTTCCTGTGAGGAGCGTGTTGCCAGCTATCAGCGAAGTAACGATGTTTTCGTATTCGTTGCCCGGATAACCTTCATAATAGTATGCCAGCGACCCCAGACGCCGCGCTGCCACCAGATTGTCGAGCGCAACGGCGGTACGCGCAGCGCGTTCGAGTTCGGCGGGTTCGCACTGCGGCGACACATCGAACTGTTCGGCAAACTCCTGCAGTTTTTCGGCAAGAGCGACGTC
>JAISXP010000170.1 GCA_031270465.1 Tannerella sp.
AAAACATACCTGAAAATCCCGAACTATTCCATCCGTACCATCTACTGGGAATATATCCTGCGTCTGGCGAAGGACAGAAGCGGGGAAGTGACTACCGACCTGACGCTCCAGCAGGAAACCATCAGCACGCTGGCTTACGGAGGCGACCCGAAGCCCTATCTCGACTACATCAGCCAAAACATTCTGTGCCGCCTGTCGAACCGCGACCTTCAGCAGTTCAGCGAGAAGTACATCAAAATCATCCTGCTGAACGGACTGTTCCAGAGCAAGCTGTACCTGACCATCACCGAACTGGAGGTAAGCGGCGGCTACGTGGACATCTACATGCAGCGCAGCCATCTCCTGCCCGACATTCCCTTTGAGTGGGTCTGGGAAATCAAGTACGTCAAAAAGGAAGACGCCACAGAGCATTTGCTGGAGGAAAAACGCGGCGAAGCCCGCGCGCAGTTGAAGAAGTACCGCGCCTCAACGCAGTTTGTCGCCCGCGCCGACGTGCGCTATCTCGCCCTGATATTCATCGGAAAAGACCTCTACGAGATGGAAGAAGTCTGATTCAAAATTCAGGAAATTATCAAGATTCCGTTATTCAGTTATTCAATCATTCATTTATTCAGTTATTTATTATGCTTACCAAAATATTCAGTGAAAAAGAAGTGCAGCGCTTCCAGTCGTATGTAGACAAAGGCGAGCGCTTCGTGATTGTTACACATATTTCGCCCGACGGCGATGCTTTGGGCGCATCGCTGGCGCTGTATCATTACCTGACGAATCAGGGCAACAGGGCAGACCTGATTGTGCCGAACGACTTCCCCGTATTCCTCGGCTGGTTGCCCGGCGCAAAAGATATTGTTGTATACGAGCGATATGCCGATTACGCCGAACAGTTGATACGCGAAGCCGACGTGATTTGCTGCCTCGACTTCAACGAGCCGAAACGCATCGGAAAGATGGCTTCGCACGTCGAGGCGGCCGATGCCGACAAGGTCATGGTCGACCATCACCTCAATCCCGCGAATTTCTGCGACCTGATTATCTCCTATCCCGACATGTCTTCCACTTCGGAGATGATCTTCCGTCTGCTCTGCCGTATGAAAGCATTCGACGACATCAACCGCGACATCGCCGAATGCATCTACACCGGCATGATGACCGACACGGGCGGGTTTACCTATCATTCGAACAATGCCGACCTGTATCTCATCATTATGGAACTGGTCAGGAAAGGCATCGACAAGGATGCGATTTACCGCAGGGTGTATCAGGTATATTCCGAGTCGCGCCTGCGGCTGATGGGATATGTCCTCTGCGAAAAGATGAAGATATATCCCGACTGCCGAACTGCCATGATCACGCTGACATTGAAGGAACTGAACCGCTTCAAATATGCGACGGGCGATACGGAAGGTTTCGTCAACCTGCCTCTGAGCATCGAAGGCATACGCTTTGCCGTCCTTATACGCGAAGACACCGATTTCGTCAAGCTCTCGCTGCGCTCGGTTGGCGATTTTCCGTGCAACCGCTTTGCCGCCACCTGTTTCAATGGCGGCGGGCATCTGAATGCCTCCGGAGGAGAGTTTTACGGCACGCTGACCGACGCCGTCGCCGCCTTCGAACGCGGACTGAAAAAATTTAACCCGGAAAAATATCCCGCATCCGAATAAAAACAATCCGGACAGTTGACAATAAAAAAACTCCCGACCTTGTGAAAAAGTCAGGAGTTTTGAATTGACGGTACGTCCTTTTAGAGGAAACTTACTGCCTGGCCGTTTTTCTGCATTTGTCGAGGTATGCAAGAAAATCCCCGGCCTGTTTTCCTCTGAACTGATACATGTCGTTCACAGGATAAAATGCGAAAGGAACGTATTCAAACAGCTGAACGGCAGCAAACTGACGATCGCCCGCAGTAACGACGTCCATATAACAGCCTCCCTGCGCCGAAACAATCTCAATTGGTTTTACCCCCGAAAAAGTCTGCGTCGAAAGGGCATTCATAAGCCCGGGCAACTGCATTTTGTTGAAATAAATCGTTTCTTTCTTCACTTCGCTTCCGCTTTCCTTGAGCACGTAACGTTTTGTTTTCAGGAACGGAAGCATTTTGTTTCCGGCCTTGACCGTTTCAAAAACCGGATGATCCAATATATTATTTTCCATATTTTTCGTAAATAATCAGTTAAACTTTAGATATATGTTGTGATAAACGGACATTCCCCTACCCTTTCTGTTTCGGGCAGGAAGCGGAATATGTCCACCTTGTACCGTGCAGTTTGTTTTCCGCACGGCAAAACGGGAATATATACTTTTTCGCAGACTCTTGAATTTTGAATCTCGAAAGTATATATGAAAACAGTACGGGCGAAGCCGCTAAACAAGGATTTCCCTCAATGCAAAGACATAGAATCTGCATGAGGAACTGCGAAGCAGAGATGTGCTCGAAGCATGTTTGCGGATAAAAATTCTGCTTAATGATTTTTTGCGTACGGAATACAGCAGGATGACGTTTTCGAAAGAAAAACTCTGATGCATGTTTCTGGCAGGCAACCTTACAAAAGAGCGCAGGTTGTCGGCAAGCCGGAACATGAAAGTGAACGGACTTGTCTCCGCCGCCCGGACGATACCCTGTTGAAACGGATTCACAGTATCAATTCTCCTCGAACCGGCGGGCATGGATGCCGCCTGCACTTCAGTCTGTTCCTCTTTGCCGTCCGTCAGGCACAACGCATATTGAAACAACAGACAGCCCAGAAGAATCAGCAGATATCCCGCCTTGTACTTATGTTTTTTCAGTTCCATTCTCTATCACCTGCATGTCTTGTTAAACATACGGCAAATATACGCATACTTTTTCGATCCAAATGCGGCCGCACGAAAAAAAACGCAAAAACGAACAGCTTTCTGAAACTTTCTTAAATCCGGATTTGCTTTTGTTTTTTTATTGAACGGGAAAGTCTTTTTCACAAAAATAATCTCTTTATTTGCCGAAAATAAGACATCTTATGCAACGATATGGCTATTTGCTGCTTGTACTGAGTCTGTGTTTTGCCGCCAACATCCGGGCGCAGGAATGGTCTGCGCAGGATTCCGCATGGCTTCGGCGCGTATTGTCGGGCAAGGAAGAACTGAAGCTGAACGACGCCACACGCAAGGCCATCCGCGAAGGCACGCTGATTTCGACCGACCCGGCGCCCGGCAAACTGCCGATGCTTTCCGCACCGCCGGAACTGCCCGTCTCCAAAATAGTTGAAAGCATCGCACAGCCCAAAACGCAAAAAAAAGACATGACCGAGTTACCTCCGTCCGTTTACATCCTCGACGGGCTGGGCGACGGCGATTTGTTGCAGAGCGATTCGTCGAATATCCTGCATTTTAATACAGCATCCACAAATTCCGTCGTCGTACAGAAATGGGTCGTTGAACTGAAATGGCTGGAAACCGCTACATCCCGCAAAGCGACAGTAAACGACCCGACAGCCGTGCGTTCGGGAGGCATAACGATCGACGCCGAAGACCTTTTGCGCACCATCTTCCAGCCAAGCTACCGTGCCAAAAAGCGAAACCGGAAACACGCCACAGCCCGGTATACCTATAATCAGTATTGAATATCGCCGAACTGCTTCGTATCGCCATTGACGGGATTACAGAACCTCTCCCCTACCCCTCTTTACAAAAAAAGGGAGGGGGGGAAACACCTGAATCTCGAATCACCCTCTCCCGCATATTCCGGCAAAAGGGCAGTATCCGCAGGTTTTGCTGTCGGCAGTCTGTACAAAGGGGATGTCGGCGTTCAGCATCTCGTCGAGACACGTCCGCAGGCACGATTCGAAGGCGTCGCGCAGTGGTGTGAAGTCTGCGATCGGCGCCTTTTCCCTTTCTTCGTAAACAGCCGGGTCGAACGTCGGCAGAAAAAGTTCGCGCACATAATATACCACCGGACAGACAGGTTGCGGATTGCGGACGCCATACATCCAGGCATACATGAAGACCTGCATCACGGCCTGCGGACGGTCGGCGGCAGTGCGGTCGAAGAGGCGCTCCACCGACTTGTATTCGAGCGTTTTTTTTACACCCGTCTTGTAGTCCACAATCCGCCGTATACCGCCCGCCTCGTCCATCCGGTCGATGAATCCTTTCAGTCGGACTTTCCGGCCGTCCGGGAGGCGAAGCGTTTCCTGCATCCTCTTTTCGGAACCGACATAGAGGAAGGGCGTCATCTTCGCGTCCCGTTCCAGAATTTTCAGGACGTACTTGCGTATCACCTCACCCGTCAGATAATGCTGTCCGCCGAGCGGCTGCACCCTGTCCGTGTGAAAGCAGACATCGGCAAAGGCGCGGGCAATGATGTCTGTCAGCGCCTGTTCGCGTGCCGCAAGTTTCAGCAGGTCGGCCGTGACCGTCGCGCCGCAGAAGGGCTGGTACAGCATTTCGAGCGTCTTGTGCAGGATATTTCCGAACATGCGGTTTTCGACCGTCTCCGTCACATCGTCTTCTTCCTTCATGTCTTCGACAAACGTAAAATAGAACTTTAGCGGGCAGTCCAGATAAGTGTTTACTGCGCTTGCCGAGATGGCTTTCGTGCCGTCGTGCAGGCAGGCGGAGAGTTTCGTCATGACGTCGGCCGTTTTGTCGGCCTGCAATGTCGGCGGCTGCGACGAGGCGATGTTGCAGACCACCAGTTTGTCGCGCAGAGGCACGCCATAGTGATACCTCAACTGATGTACGAAACGGCTGACCTCGCCCGTTTGCAGACCTTCCGTCCGCGTGTCGTACAGCAGCGTGACGTGCTTCGCCCGCGCCATCAGACGGTAGAAGTGATATGCCCTGATGCTGTCCTGATATTCGTATGCCGGAAGGCCGAACCCCTTGCGCAGATTGCCGGGAATAAACGAGTCGGACGTTCGCCGTGCAGGGAAGATGCCTTCGTTCATCGACAGGATGATGAGACGCTCGAAGTCGAGCACGCGCGTCTCGAGCACACCCATCACCTGAAGCCCCGACAGCGGCTCGCCACGGAAGGGGATGGCAATCGTGTCCGTCACCCGCTTGAGCAGGCGAAAATAAGTATCGGCCGTCATGCTTGTTCCCGATTCGCGTATCAGGTTTTTCATCCGGTTGACGACTGTGAAGCAGTGATATATGAATTCCTGCTCGATGTCGTCCATGGATACGGGCTGATCTTCCTCGCCCGTTTCGGGACGAAGTGCGGAAAGCGCCCCGTTCAGTTCCTGCAGGACGGCAATCAGATAATCCGAAATCGTATCCGCATCTTCGAGCGGTGCGAAAATCAGCGACAGCAGCTTGTTGCGGTTCAGGTCGGGAGCGTCGACGTAGATTCTGTTGTGCGCTGCAATGTCTTTCGTCAACCGTGCCGCGTCTTCGCCACAGACGGCGCGGATATACTGATGATTCAGAACGGGAAGCACGTCGCGATAGTAAAAGGCGTATCGCCCGTCCGCCGCACGGATATTCTTCCGCAAAAGCAGTATCGCCTCCATCAGCGAGGCGACGGGCGTCCCGGACAGAGGATAACCGAGCGTGACGTTGACGTGTTCGATTTCCTTCGGGATGGAGTTAAGCACGGGTATGAGCAGACGCTCGTCCGGCAGCACAATCGCCGTGCGCAGAGCTTCTTCCGGATCCATCGTCATCCTTCCGCCAAGCATCTCGCGCAGCAGCGTATGGACATGTTTCGCCTGCCCTATCCCCGACGGCACGCCGATCAGTTCGATTTCGGGGACGTCGTGCTTTTCGGGAGGCAATGCGAGCGCCGAAGGAAAGCGTTTCACGTGTGCGGTCACAAAAAGAGAAGCTCTGTTGTGCGGATCGACTACCATCTTCGACCCGCAGTCCCAGTAGAAATCGGCCACGCCCTGCATCTTGAGGAGTTGCAGCAGTTTCGTTTCGGCGGCCGAAAGCGCGTTCAGCCCTGTGAAAACAATCCTGCGGTAAGGCAGACTGCAACGTCCTTCCCGCTCTGTCCGTTCGACGACTTCGCGAAAAATCATGCCTTCATATCCTTCGCCTTCAGCAGCAAGCGTTGCGCGAAATTCGTCGTAAATCGCATAGAGCAATTCCCATACATGCAGGAAGCGCCGACGGTTTTCGCTGTTATCGTTCCCCGCCGGATGAAACGACGACCAGAACGCGCGTATCGCTTCAATCTGTTCCGGGTTCAGATAACTGAGATCTCTGTCGATATCGCGCAAATCCGTGATGTTGGCAAACAGCCGGCGCGCATCGACAAGATACTTGTCCACCTCGTCGAAATCCTTCAGCAGCATCTCGCCCCAGAAGACGAAGTCGTCGAAACGTTCGCTCGCACCGCTGTGCCGCGAATATATCCTGTAAAGCAGAAACAGCATCCGCAGATGATCGGCCGGCGTCTTGTCGCTCAGTTGCATGAACAATCCGTCGATGGTCAGTATCGCCGGGGCAAAGAGAGGCTTTCCCGCAACCTGCGAAAGATATTTCCTGAAAAACAATCCTGCGCGCCGGTTGGGAAACACGAATGCAAAATGCCGTATCTCCGCCCCGTAATGTTGATAGAACAACGTCGCAATCTGCTGCAAAAAGGGTTTCATTCCGTCCGTTTTTCCGGCAAAGATACGGGATAAATTCCGGATTTCTTTTTAGAAGATACGGCTTTTCGAACTATGTTCGTAGTAATCGGGGTTGTTTCCCAGAATATCGAGCACCGGCCGGCTGATTTCGTCTATCAATGCTTCCACTTCGCCGGAAATGGTCAGCGTGCAGGCTTCCATGTTCATTTTCAGTTCGTCGATATTGCGCGAGCCGACCAGCGTAGAGGCCATAAAAGGTTTTTTCAGTATCCAGGCGATGGACAGTTGCGCGATGTGGACATGAAGCGTGCCGGCTATTTCGCGCAGGCGATCGACGACTTCGAACAGTTCCTTTTCGGCTCCTGCCTCGCCGTGCCGGGAAGTGCCTTCGCCGCGGAAGTCGGGATAATGGCGCGAATGAGCCTGGTGAGGGGGCACGTCGCCGGGCGTTTTGTAGCGTCCGGCCAGCAATCCCTGCTGCAGTCCCATGGAGCCGATGATGCTGATACTGTTTTCCATGCAGTACGGTGCTATTTCGGCTTCGATGGCGCGCGAGACGATGTTGTATGACATCTCGTTGACGTCGATCTGCACGCCTGTACGGACAACTTCTTCCATCTGCCTGCGACCGAAATTGCTCATCCCTACGGATCGAATCAAACCTTCTTTTTTCAGTTCGTCGAGTTGGGCATAAGCTTCTTCGACCGTCGGAGGCGATTCGATGAGACTACTGTCGGAAGTGAAATGTTCGACCGACAGTTTGTTGATTGGCCAGTGCAGCATGTACACGTCGAGATAGTCTGTGCCAAGCCGCCGGAGGCTTTGCTCGCAGTGCCGGCGCACGCGATGACAGTTGGACGGACTGATTTTCGATATGACGACCGCTTCGTGCCGCCGCCCCTTAAGAGCCTGCCCCAGCGCTCGCTCGCTCTCGCCGCCGTTATACATCTCCGCCGTATCGAAAGTGTTTACTCCCGCGTCGAGGGCGGCGTGTACTACGTTGTCTACGTCTTTCTGCGACTGTTCGCCCCAGTATTCGCCTCCGCCGAATGGCCAGCATCCGACCGTCATTGCCGATACGTAAATATCGGATTTTCCAAGTTTTTCTTTTCTCATATCTGTTAAGTTCAAAAAAATTCAATGTCATGTTTCAGTGCAACGATTTCAATACATCCTGTTGTTCTACCTTTTTCAGATTGACGATCTGCGGCTTCGGTTCGACAATCCTGACATGCATTTCGTCGAAAACGCGCTGTGCGCTCGTGATGGTGGAATCTAACGGGACAAGTTCATTCTTTCCATCGTGCCAGAGCGAAACGGATACGATTTCGGGGACATACCGGTTTCCCTTTTCCGCCCGGATGTCCGTGCGGTAGAGCAATGCCGGCTGGCCGCACGAAAACTCGTCTTCTTCTTTGGTGAGACGGTTGAAGCGGGGATAGTATTCGTTGTAATCGCCCGCCAGATTCATCTCGATCCAGCAAATCCATCTGGAGCCGGGGCGCACTTCCGCCCTGACGCGGAAATATTCTTCTCTGGGCGTAGCGCCGGATATGGCGATTTCGTCGCCGGCGCGTTCGTGCGATGCTCCGTTTCGGAAAACTTCCGTCCAGCGGGGAATGGCTACCGGCACCTGCGTCTTGCCTTCCCAGTCGTCACGGCTTGCGCGGTAGGTGACGAAGATCTGCTCGCGCTGCCCATTATCCGGATTCTCTATCCAGATGGCAAACTGAGGCGGCTCGGCATAAGTGGATAAATAGATTTCCTGCCGGTTGATGTGAATGTCAAATTCAATCTGCACCCTGTTTTTCGTGCTCCGCACAATTGTCCACACGCCCGCCGCAATCACGGCAATCGCGCACAGGGAGATAATTCCCGCCAATTTCCTATTCAGCAATTTCAAAATGCAACGCTTCAATCATTCAAAGACTCGGTTCTTCAATCATTCCGTCATCCGTCCTGTCTCCGCAGAAAGTCTGCCAGCCATCTGTCCTTGCGGTATTTCCTGTCGTCGAGATGGGCGGCTTCGTCGTTTTCCGATATTGCGCCGGTGTCCGGATCGACGTATAACTGTTTTTTTCCGGAGCGGTAGCCCAGGTTGGCCAAGTTGATCATGGCAGCGCTCAGCACGCCCTGTTCGATGGGCGCATTGGGCGTTTTGCGGGAGCGGATACTGTCGATAAAGTTGCGGTGATGTTTTTCGTCGGGGAAATACCCGGTAGCCTGCGCCATCAGTTCCATATCGTTGCCGAATACCTGCCATCCGCCGCCGTGACGGCCGAGAAACATCAGTCCTTCGGTGCCGTAGATTTCGATGCGTGTCGCGTTGTTGCGCCATTCCGGGAACTGATCGCTGAAGCGCACTTCCTGTGGTGTCTTGTAGAGATAATTCCCGTATTGCGATGCTTCGAGGGTGAGGGGATAGTCGCCCATGTCGAATACCACGGTCTGGTTATCGGGAATATCGCGCCGGTCGTTGAATATTACGCGTCCGCCGGCGCAGAATACCGAGCGCGGCAGCGGCGGATCGCCCAGCGCCATCCGTGCCAGGTCGATGATATGCGAGGCGTCGCCCGACATGGCTGCGCCCCCCGAGTAATCCCACCAGTCGTACCAGGCTTTGTGCCGTGACACGTTGTAGGGCACCGCCGGGGCGGGGCCGAGCCACATGTCCCAGTCCAGTCCTGCCGGCACGGGACTGTCGGGCTTCAGAATCCATTCGCGGGCGCCCGGCAACATGCAGTATGCCTTGACGGTAACAATCTTGCCCAGCTTGCCGGAGGCGATGTATTCTCTTGCCGAGAAGGCGTAGTCGGCGCTGCGGTTCTGGGTGCCGCACTGAACTATCCGTTTGCCTCCGGAGGCGACGGTTTTCATGAGACGTCCTTCCGCCATTGTGAGACAGACGTTTTTTTCCACATACACATCTTTGCCTGCCAGACATGCGGCGATGGTTGCAGGCGCATGCCAGTGTTCGGGCGTGGCAATGACGGTGGCGTCGACGTCGGCATCGTCAAAAACGTTTCGCATGTCCGCCTCTCTTTTCGGCGCGTAGCCCTGCAGGTCTGTCAGTTCGCGGATTGCGCTGCCGCCGCGTTCGGCGTCGACGTCGCAGACATATTTCACTTCCACGCCGTCGGCGCACTGCTGCATGCCGGTGATGATCTGTGTTCCCCGCCCGCCGGCGCCGATCAGGGCGAGGATCACTTTGTCGCCTGTATCTCTGTGTGTCGTCATATATTCTACGGTTTGCTTTTTTGAGTGTCACACATTTTCGGGAACCTCGTATTCTTTGCGGCTGCTACCCCGTGCGAGGATGTTTGCCTCGTCGCTGTTTGTGAACTGTTCGGTGCGGGGATCGAAGAGCAGTTGTCTGTTTCCTGTCCGGAAGGCGATGTTCCCCAGGTGGACGAGCGTTGCGCTACGGTGACATTCCTCGACTTCGCCGTTTGGCGTCTTGCGCGAGCGGAGGGAGTTGATGAAATCGAGCTGGTGTTCGTTGTCGGGGAATACGCCTCCGTCCTGAGCCACGATTTCGTTGTCCGGTCCGAGCACCTGCCATCCGCCGCCGTGACGTCCGAGATACATCAGGCCTTCCGTGCCGTAGATTTCGGTACGTGTCGAGTTGTTGCGCCAGTTGGGGAAGCGGTTTTTGTCCATTCGGATTTCGGATGGGGTTTTTGTCATGTAGTTGGTGGCACATGCATTGTCGCAGGTAAGTGTATATTCGCCGAAGTCGTATACGATGGACTGAAATTCGGGTGTTTCGCGGCTCCCTCCGAAGATATGGTTGCCGCCCCATCCATAGACGGATGCGGGATGTGGCGGGTCGCCGATCACCATCCGGCAGAGGTCCATGACGTGCGAGGCGTCGTCGGCCAGTCCGCCGCCGCTGTAAGCCCAGTAGTTGAGCCACCCTCCGCGTCCGTTTTCGTCGACAATGGAAGGGCTGAATGGCCGGACGGGAGCGGGGCCGAGCCATTTGTCCCAGTCGAGCCATGCGGGTACGGGTGTTTCCGGTTGCTCTGCCCACTTGCCTCCGCCGAGCATGTTGTAGCATTTGACGGTGACGATTTTGCCCAGTTTGCCGCTGCGAATATATTCGCGGGCGGAGAAGCCGTAGGGTGCGCTGCGGTTCTGGAATCCGGTCTGGACGATGCGTTTATATTTCCGGGCGGCTTCGACCGTTTTGCGGCCTTCGCGGATGTTGATGGAGGGATTTTTTTCCACGTAGACGTCTTTTCCTGCCTGGCATGCCCAGATGGCGGCGAGAGAGTGCCAGTGTTCGGGGGTGGCGACCCATACGGCGTCGACATCGCGGTCATCTAATATTTCCTTCATGTTTTCGGTATGTCCGGGACGGTATCCGAGTTCCTTTTCGACGAGGTCGACGGCTTTTGCGAGTTTGGTACGGTTCACGTCGCATACGGTTTTTATGACCACGTTTTCGTTGATTTTACAGCAGTTGATGATGCATCCTGTTCCGCGGCCGCCTGCTCCGACGAGAGCGAGGACGATGCGGTCGCCGGCTCCCGCGCAGGATGATGCGGCGAGGAAAGTATTTGCGCCTAAGGTGATGCCGGCGGAGGCGAGGACGCCCTGTTTGATAAAGTTTCGTCTGTTCATGCGGATGTTTTATTTTTCAAGTTTGAGGAGATAATATACGGTGTTGAACATGAGTGTTCGGAAGGCGGGTATTTCCCAGTCGTCCCAGTGTCCGAGGGAGGTATATACCGTGTGGTCGCCATTGGTCCAGAGGACGGGTTCGTCGGGCACGCCGGGGTTGCTTCCGAGGAGGAGGACGGTGGCGCGTTCCGTGCGGAGCGGTCTGTTGCGGTAGAGCCAGTTGGGGCTGTTGAACGGTTCGACGCCGCGCAGCAGGGGGTGGTTCTCCATGCCGGGGACGACGGAGATGTCGGTGCCGGTATTGAGATGTCCGTAGTGCCCCTGGTAGTTTCCGCCCCATACCTGTTCGTCAAATTCAGGCCACTGAGCGAGGTATTCGGCGGTATTGCCTGTTGCGGCGACGATGTTGCCTCCTTCGCGCGGGACGTTGCCTTTGGCATCGAAGGCGTGCGAGGCGGTACGTATTCCGAGCAGTGGACGTCCTGATGCGACGTAGTCTTTGATTGATTGCATTTTTTCAGGCTCGAGTGCGCGGCGGCGGATGAAGATGACGGCCAGGTCGGCATCGTCGAGTATGCGGAGATTTTCGAGGTTGTGCCGTGAGGGGAAAGCTGTCGAGCCGTCGGTATCGAGGGGCATTCCGTAGCCGGCATATTCGGCTTTGGTGTTGGTCGAAGCGTCGGGGCGGGCTTCGCCCATGACGGGTATACCAAGGGCGAAGTCGCAATGTACATTATTTAATGTAAGTTCGTGCGCAAATTCGGGCAGGCGCTGGTTGGCGCGGTATTCGCTTTCGGCGGTCAGGAAGGCGATGCGCGGCCGGATGTCGCCGGCAAAGCGGAACGGTTTGCGTCCGGTGAAGTCGGTCGAGACGATGGTAGGGCATACGCATGTTTCGATATATTCGAGCATGAGGTCGAGACCGGAGAAGTGGTCGACGTAGGGAGCGCGCGTGTGTCCGTACATGAGGTCGGTCATATCACGCATGAGCACGACATTCATGCCGAGGCGTTTCATGGCGCGCAGTCCGAACGAGCGTCCGATGACGCACATGTTGGTATGCACGCCGGTAAGTATCACGTTTTTTATACCCTTTTTCCTGAAGTACCCGCCTATTTCGGCGCCGGAGTCGCTGATGAGGTCACGGTCTGCGATGTGCAGCGCGTCGATTTGTTTTTTCCAGGCGGTAGCGGGAGAGGCGCCGGGGTTTTCGCAACCTTCGTCGGACTGGTCGACAGGCCATTCGACATCTTTTTCGGCGGGCAGCGGGTCGCCTGTAGCCAGGGCGGCGATGCGGCGGCTGAAGTAGCGGCCGGCTTCTCTGCGTCCGGGATGGTCTTTGTAGTATTCCATGCAGCTGCTCGGTGCGTGCACGATTGTGACGCCGCGGCTGCGTGCTGCGGTCAGCACTTCGTCGAGCGCCGGAGCAAATTCGGCTACGCGGGCGGTGGCGTCGGGACACCAGTGACGATCCCACATGTCGCATACGATGATGGCCGTTTCGGCCGGTTTCCAGTTTTCGATCCTGTTACGGACGATTTTAGCTCCTTCGTCGAGCGGCGAATCGACACGCTGCTGCATGGAGATGCGCAGCGGCGCGACGGGAGTAACTTTCTTCTTTGCAGCCGCGACGCCGGACGCTGCCAGCAGTACACATGCGGCCATGAGGCTTTTTACGATTGTCGTTTTCATTTTTCCAAATTTACAGTTCAATATTTTATGTTTACAGTTCATGATTACGAATATATGCTTCGATATTTTGCAGTGCAAATATACGGGTGTTGCAACGTCCCGGCTTTACACAATATCGATATACGGCTTACATATATCGATGCATTTCGGATTTTAGTTGTATTTTTGCGGCACGTAAACTTGGTAACGGATGGAAGGAAAAGAAAATCTGAATCTCATACTGCTCAACGCGGCGCGCAAGGTGCACCGCGCTGACTGGAACTGGAAGGGAGTAAACAGTCCCTTTGCGAGGATGTATATGGTCGAATCGGGCGAGGCCACGGTGGTGATGCCCGACGGTCGCCATGTGATACGTCCCGGCAAACTGTACCTTATCCCCTCCTTTGTGACGCACGGATACGAGAACGACAGTCTGTTCACGCTCTACTACATCCACGTCTACGAGGAATACAACGTCTTCGACCGCCTGAGTTTTCCCTTCGAGGTCGACGCTTCGGATCTCGACACCCTCCTCGTCCGCCGCCTCCTCGCCATCAATCCCGGACGCGAACTCGCCCGTTCCGACCCCGACAGCTACGACAACATGCCCACCCTCATGCACCACATCGCCCGCAGCCGGAAGATCGCCTTTCACCCGTCCGTCGAGACCAGGGGCATACTGTTGCAACTCTTCGCGCGCTTCCTCGAACGGGCTACCGTCAAGCGGTACATCGCCGACGGCCGCATCGACCAACTCCTGCAATTCATCAGCGAAAACCTGCACCGCAACATCCCCATCAACGAACTCGCCAACCGCTGCTATCTCTCCAACGACCACCTCATCCGCCTTTTCAAAAAAGAGATGCACTGCACACCCGTACAGTACATCAACCGCAAGAAAATCGACCACGCACGGCTCCAGCTCATCATCAGCGACCGCTCCATCAAGGACATAGCCTACGGACTGGCCTTCGAAAACATCGTCTACTTCTACCGTCTCTTCAAACAGTTCGTCGGACTCTCGCCAAGCCGCTACCGCGATTCTATGGCCGCCGATTCGCAAACGTGACCGTTCAGGATTCTGCGACAAAAACAATGTTGTAAAACATAATTTATTTTTTGCAAACAACGGAACAACATACTATCTTTGCAACCGGGTAGAAAATACCTGTCTGCTAATATTGACATGATACTGATTGTAACTGATTGAGGATAACTTCTGTGACGGAAGTCTTTTGTGTAGTAATTTTATTTAGACTCATACCTTAAATCGAACCCTCTCCATTTATAATGAAGTCAATTAATTATTTAGAATCTCCGCCCTGCACTCTCGCCGGGTGGAGATTCTCCTTTACCCTTTCATACTGCGCGCGGCATGATAAGGATTCAAAGATTCGAGGATTCGAAGGATTCAAAGATTTCCGGCACGCGGTGCACCTGCGCCGCCCCCCCCCGAATCACGAACGGCACTCCGTTCTGCCGCCTGCCGGACAGGACACAGACCCGAAAACAGCAGCGTCAAAAAAAAATAACATCCCGAGCTTCGATTCTCCTGTTTTTTTTAACAGACGACCCTGCGGGCAGAAGGGAAAGACGGCGAACAGTTTCCGCCTGAATATAAGACATCTGCGAAACATGTCACGCCACGAAACAGGGCACCGTAATGTTAAATTCACGACATCTTACCGAAATCGGCAAAAACAGCTTCATTTTTTTTGCATGCAGTATTTTTTTTATTGAAAACTTCTTTCTACTTTTGTGAGTTTTAATTTTAATTTTAAAAGACAATGACAACACGAAGAAAGTTTATCAAGCAATCACTGTTCGCCGGAGCGGGACTCATCGCCGCGCCTACGATTGTCCCCGCGTCCGTCTTCGGGAAAAACGCCCCCTCTAACCGTATCAATATCGGCGCCATAGGTACGGGACGCATTTCGCGCGATCACGACATGCCCGGCGTATGGAAGTACGACCACGCCCGCATCATCGCCGTGGTCGACCTCGACGCCGGCCGCGTGGCCGAAGCCAAACAGTACGTCGAAGCGTACTACACGAAGAAAACCGGCGCGCCGTACAGCGGCGTGACAACGTATGCCGACTACCGCGAACTGCTGGCCAACCGCGATATCGACGCCGTACTGATCAGCACGCCCGACCACTGGCACGCCAAGAATGCCATCGACGCCGTCCGCGCCGGCAAACACGTCTATCTCCAGAAACCCACCTCGCTCACCATCGCCGAAGGACGCAAGATGAGCGACGCCGTCAACGCCAGCGGCCGCATACTGCAAATAGGCAGCCAGCAGCGCTCGATGGAACAGTTCCGCGTAGCCTGCGAACTGGTGCGCAACGGACGCATCGGGCAGTTGAAGGAAATCGAAATACGCCTGCCGGGCGATCCGCCGGGCGGCAATCCCGAAGAAATGCCCGTCCCCAAAGGCTTCAACTACGACGCATGGCTCGGACAGACGCCCTACGTGCCCTACACCGTCGACCGCGTCCATCCGCAGAAAGGCTACGACCGTCCCGGATGGCTGCGATGCGAACAGTTCGGCGCAGGAATGATCACCGGATGGGGCGCGCACCATTTCGACATCGCGCACTGGGCGATGGACCGCGAATATTCCGGACCGCTTGAAATCGCCGGACAGGCAGAATTTCCCGCCTCCGGACTGTGGGACGTACACGGACGATACAATACGGAGATGCTCTACGACAACGGCGTCATCGTGCGCGGCACGACCGACAGCGCCGAAAAACCCAACGGCGTCTTCTTCACCGGAACGGACGGATGGATCTTCGTCAGCCGCGGTGCATACGCCGCTTCGCCCAACGAACCCATCAGCACGAAATCGAAAGCTCTGCAAGCCTCCGACCCCAAAATACTCTCGCCGCTCCCCGCCGACGCCGTACACCTGCAGGTCAGCACCGACCATCACGGCGACTGGCTCGACAGCATCCGCACCGGAAAACGCAACATCACCCCTGCCGAAGTGGCTCACCGCTCCTGCACAGCCTGCCTCCTCCAGCACATCGCCATGAAGCTGAACCGGCGGCTATACTGGAACCCCACACTCGAACGGTTCATAAACGACGACGAGGCAAACTCCATGATCGCCAGGCCACACAGGCCGCCGTATCAGTTCTGAAATTCCAAATTCAAGATTCAAAATTTCAGATTCAAAATTCAAGATTCGCCGACCATGACTGCCGTATATTATCCAACATCCCGCCGACTTCCGCACCGGCGACGCGTCCCTAAAATATATCCCGTTAATTTAACAAATGTTAACGGGGGGGGGGCAAATTTGGTTAATATCCTGTCCTACTTCTGCTGAACACTCGCCATATCCATCCGAATACTCCGCCGTCCGTCCCCGCAAAGCGCCGGACTGTGCCGACGTGTCCGCAAACGGCGGATGCGAACGCCCGAATGCCCGGACAGCCTGCCCGGCTTTAAATGCTGTATTTCAATACTCCGGATATGCCCTGACAGACTTGCGGGGCGTCCCGCCGACTCTCCGACACGTGTCGCCAAACTTCCGACACGTGTCGGCAGATTTCCGGGGCGCATCGGCAAATTTCCGAGGCGTGTCGCCAAATCTCCGGGGCGCGTCGCCAAACTTCCGGGGCGTGTCGGCAACTCTCCGGGGCGCATCGGCAAATCTCCGAGGCGCGTCGCCTAATCTCCGAGGCGTGTCGCCAACTCTCCGGGGCGCGTCGCCAACTCTCCGGGGCGCGTCGCCAATTCTCCGAGGCGCATCGCCAAACTTCCGAGGCGCCCGGCCAACTCGCCGGGGCGTGTCGCCAAACCTCCGGCACGCCCCGGAAAACCGGTTGCCGGTATGCGGAAGGTTTAAACAAATATAAAATAATTATGAATTTATTATCTAAACATTAACTGTTAAATTAACAATATTAATATATGTCGTCAAAAGATTATTTACCCAAGGCGTATGTCGCACTGTTGAACTGGCTCCTGAATTTCGTGAGTTATGTGGCTCAAAACATACAGAGGTTCGGCATTCCGACCTCCAAATTCGAAACCCTCCAGAAGGAGATAGGCGATTTTCAGTCTGCCCAGACCAAGGCGGAGCACCCGAATGCAGGCAAGGCCGACCGTCTGGAGCGCGAAGAACTGGCCAAGGCCGTGAGCAAGGCATTGCGCTATTTTGTGAATGTAAATCTGCGCTACAACGAGAATGTGACCGACCAGGACCGCGTGAATATGGGACTGACCGTGCCCGACACTACGCCCACGACGCCGCCCGCTCCCTCCACGCAACCGGTGGTGACGGAGACCGATTCGTCCATCATCATGCGCATCACGCTGCACTACAAGGACAGCAAGAGCGCATCGAAGGCGAAACCCTACGGCATACACGGCGTCGAAATACGCTGGGCTATTCTCGACGGGCCGCCCGTGACTACGGCCGACCTGATGAACTCGGAGTTTAGCACACGCTCGTTTCATACGTTTGTTTTCGAAGAAAATCAGCGTGGAAAAACGGTATGGTTCCGCCTGCGCTGGGAAAACACGCGCGGTGAAAAAGGGCCGTGGAGCGAACTCTATTCCGCCATCATACCGTGATGGACAGCGCTCACAGTTACAGAATCTGCAGGATTTACGGACTGTCCGTTCGTTCTGCAAATTCTGAAATTCTGTCTTCCTGCCTGCGCGGACGGCGTGCTGTCCGGGCAAGGTTCTGTTCGGACGGAGTTCCGGCTCCGTCCGACCTGTCCTGCAGGTTCTGCCTGTGCGGCATCGCGCGAAGCGGAACCCAGCGAACGGAACGGACAGAGGAGACACGGAATGAATCGTATCATAAACAAACATACATGTATCAATTATCAAGTATTTAATTTCAATCATCAAGTATTTAATTTAAAAAACGTTCTTACTATGAAAAAAAATTGGTTTCTACAGCCGTTCCGCGCCGTGCGCACCCGTGCGGGCTGGATGGCTATGATTGTGGGGTGGCTGCTGTGCGTTGCTGCGCAGGGCGCGCTTGCCCAGGAGGGTTTTACGGTCACCGGCACTGTGACGGATGCGACCGGAGAACCGCTTGCCGGTGTGAATATCGTCCAGAAAGACGCGAGCGGCACCGGCACTGTGACGGACGTGAACGGAAAATATTCCCTGCGGGCAACCCGACGGAATGCTACGCTCACATTTTCGTACATCGGATTTATTACGCAGGATATCGCCGTCGCAGGCAATGTTCTGGATGTGACGATGAAGGAAGATTTGCAGAATCTCGAAGAAGTCGTAGTCATCGGCTATGGCACGGCCAAGAAACGCGACCTGACGGGCGCCATCTCAACCGTGAAAACGGAGAACCTCGTGGCCGAAGCGCCCCGCACGGTGCAGGACCTGCTGCGCGCCAACTCGGCGGGTGTCTCCACGACCCTGTCGTCGAACGCCAAGGGTAATGCCAGCCTGCAGATTCGCGGCGCAAATTCGCTGAAGGCCAGTACGTCGCC